>JBOHDW010000101.1:0-6931 GCA_050700795.1 Nocardioidaceae bacterium
GCCGCGGAACCGGTCGGCGACGGCGTCGCCCAGCGGCCGCGGCGCACCCTCACCGGCGGGGCGGCGGACGGAGGCGCGCTGCGCGCGTTCGGCGACGTGCGCGCGCTCGGCGAGCACCGGGGTGGCGTATCCCATGACCTTGTCGAGGGTGGTCTGAGCCGCCGTGGCGACGTTCTCGGGTGAGTCCCCCGCGCGGATGCGGGCCTGGATGTCTCGAGGACGCAGGACGCTTTCCATCTGAATCTCCAACTGGCCGAGTCGGGCCGCCTCACCTCGAACGGCCGTCCGGAGCCTGGCGTCGTTGGGGAGGATGAACTCCTCACCCGAAGTGCTGACCAGGACGAGACCCGCCTTGTCCTCCGTCAGCCCCACGAGCGTGAGGTGCTTCTCCGTCATCCCGTGCGCCTGCTCCTCTGCGGTCGTTCCGTGCCGATGAGCCTACTTCAGCCGGGACCCGTCAGTGGGCACGCGGCGCGCGGGTCGGAGCACTCCTTCAGCCCAGGATCCGGGTGAGATACGCGTTGGCGAACAGCCGGGCCGGGTCGACCCGGTCACGGACCGCGGCGAACTCCGTCCACCGCGGGTACGCCGGGGCCAGGTCGGCCGCGGTACGGCGGTGCAGCTTGCCCCAGTGCGGACGGCCGTCGTGGGCGCGCATCACCGCCTCGACCTCGGAGAAGTACGGCGCTTGGTCGGTCGCGGCGTTGACGTGGAACGCCAGATAGGTCGTCTCCCGCCGGTACGCCGTCGACAGCCACAGCTCGTCCGCAGGGGCCGACCGGATCTCCACCGGGAACGAGATGCGGAGGCCGGACCGGTCGATGAGAGCCCGGACCTCCGCGAGCGCGGCCATCCCGGCGGCTCGCGGCAGGGCGTACTCCATCTCCCGGAACACCACCCGGCGCGGAGAGGTGAAGACCGCGGGCGAGGCGTCGCTGAAGGTCCGCGCCGACAACGCCCGGGACGAGAGCCGGTTCAGCCCGGGGACCAGCGCGGGGAGCCGGTTGCCCAGGCGGTTGACCACTCCGAACACGGTGTTGGCGAGCAGCTCGTCGTCGACGTACTCGCGGATCCGCGACAGGGGCTCGGGCGGATCGACGGTCCGGTTGTTGCGCTTGGTGAGCATCCGGTCGGTGTGCGGGAACCAGTACGCCTCGGCGTGGTGGTTGTCGGCGATCATCGCGTCGTACCCGTCGAGGAAGGCGCCCCACGACATCGGCTCCTCGACCGCCTCGAGGGTGAAGGCCGGCTCCACCTCGAAGGTGACCTCGGTGAGCACGCCGAGCGCACCGAGGCCCACTCGGGCGGCGTCGAAGAGGTCCGGGTCGGTGTCGGCGTCGCAGCGCAGCAGCGTGCCCTCGCCGGTGACCAGCTCCAGGGCGGCGACCTGTGCGGAGAGCGAGGCCGCGCGCAGCCCTCCGGTGCCGTGGGTGCCCGTCGAGATCGCGCCGGCGACGGTCTGCCGGTCGATGTCGCCCATGTTGTGCAGGGCCAGCCCCAGCGCCGCGAGCCGCGCGTTGAGCACGTGCAGCGGCGTACCGGCCAGCGCGGTGACGGTCATCGACCCGCGGTCGACCGCGGTGACACCGGAGAGCGACTCGGGACGGAGCAGGATGCCGTCGGTGACCGCGATGTCGGTGAACGAGTGGCCGGTTCCCACCATCTTGACCGACAACCCGTTGGCCCGGGCCGCGACCACCGCGTCGACCACCTCCTCGGCCGACGCGGGCGACAGCTCCTGTGCCGGATCCGCGGTGGCGAGCCCCGACCAGCTCCTCCACGACGGCATGGCCGGAGCCTACGGGAGGATGACGCGGTGGCCGCGCGTGACCGCGGCGGTGACGAAGGCGATGACCACGCCGCAGCCACCGGCGACGAACGGCACCCAGTACGACGTCGAGGCGCCGGCCCGGTCCACCACGACCCCGACCACCAACGCCCCCACCGCGACGCCGGCGCCCAACCCGGTGGTGACCACGGTGATCCCCTCGGTCAGCCGCGAGGGGGGCACGGTCTCCTCGACCCAGGCGATGCTGGCGATCAGCGTGGGCGAGACCGCGAAGCCCGCCAGGAAGAAGACCCCGGCCAGCACGGGGAACGCCCGCACGAACGGCAGCGGCAGCATCAGCAGGGTCAGCGCCAGCAACCCCCAGCGGAAACGGGTCCGGCTGGACACGGACATGCGCATCGACCCGGTGACCAGCCCCGCGAGGAGGCTGCCGAGCGACCACACCGCGAGCATCACCCCGGCGAGCGACTTGTGGTGGTGCTCGTCGGCGAAGGCGACGGTGGCCACCTCGGTGCCGCCGAACAGGACGCCCATGGCGAGTGCGCAGGCCGCGAGCGGCCCGAGGATCGACCACCCGATCGGCCCCGACCCGCCGGCGGTCGTCCGCGACGGGGGCGGTTCGGTGCGCCGTTGGACCACCAGGGCCGCCGTACCGCCCACCCCGAGGGCGATCGTCGCGGCCAGCCCGGCCAGCGGGTGCACGCCGGTGGAGAGGAAGACCACCAGGGTGGGGCCGACCATGAAGACCATCTCGTCGGCGACCGCCTCGAACGCGAACGCGGTCTGCAGCAGCTGCCGGTCGCCGAGCAGGTAGGACCACCGGGCTCGCACGCAGGCCCCGATCTGCGGGTTGCACACCCCGGCGACCACGGCGAAGACGTGTGGAGCCGGTTCCGGCCAGCGCAGCCAGACCGCGGTCATCAGCATGGCCAGCCCGAGCCCGAAGCCGGCGATGGCGGCCGGAAGCACCCGGTGCTGCCCGAACCGGTCGACCCAGCGGGACAACACGATCGCGAACAGCCCGTTCGCGATGAGGTACGACGCGGACACCGACCCGGCCAGCGAGTAGGAGCCGGTCCGGGTCGAGACCAACAGCACGATGCCGAGGCCGACCATCGCGATCGGCAACCGGCCGATCAGGCCGCTCACCGTGAACGCGAGCGCACCGGGCTGCCCGAGCACCCGGCGGTAGGTCGATATCACTCGGCGAATCCTAGGATGGCGTTCGTGCCGTCTGACTCCTCACCCGTCGATCCGTACGACGCGGTCCTGCTCGTCTCGTTCGGCGGACCCGAGGAGCCGGCAGACGTGGTGCCGTTCCTGGCGAACGTGACTCGGGGCCGGGAGGTCCCACCCGAGCGACTCCGGGAGGTGGGGGAGCACTACTTCGCGGTCGGCGGGCGCAGCCCGATCAACGATCAGAACCGCGCCCTCGTCGGGGCGGTCGAGGAGGACTTCGCCTCGCACGGCATCGACCTGCCGGTCTACTGGGGGAACCGGAACTGGCACCCCTACCTCGCGGACACGGTCGCCCGGATGCGTGACGACGGGGTTCGCCGGGCCGCCTGCCTGGTGACCAGCGCGTACTCGTCGTACTCGGGGTGCCGGCAGTACCGCGAGAACCTCGCCGACGCCCTCGCGGCCGTCGGCCCCGAGGCGCCGCGGTTGGATCGGCTCCGGCACTACTTCAACCACCCGGGCTTCATCGAGCCCATGGTCGACGCGACGCTTGCCGCCCTCGCTGAGCTGCCGGGGCGGGTGCGTCGCGATGCGCAGATCCTCTATGTCACCCACTCGATCCCGGTGGCGATGAACGACGCCAGCGGGCCCGAGGGCGGCGCCTACGTCGCCCAGCACCGGGCCGTTGTCGAGGAGATCGGTGAGCGGGTCCGTCAGGAGACCGGGATGAGGTACGGCGGTCGGCTGGCGTTCTGCTCCCGGTCCGGGCCACCGTCGGTCCGATGGCTCGAGCCGGACGTGAACGACGTGATCACCGATCTCGGTGCCGAGGACGTCCGCGGGGTGGTCGTGGTGCCGATCGGTTTCGTCTCGGACCACATGGAGGTCGTCTACGACCTCGACACGGAGGCGCGGGCCACCGCCGAGAAGGCGGACATCGCCTTCGTCCGCGCGGCGACGGCCGGCCTCGACCCGCGGTTCGTCGCGGTCGTCCGTGACCTGCTTCTCGAACGGGCCGCCGTGGAGAGCGGCGAGGACGTCGAACGGCGCCGGGTGGGCTCGATGCCGGCCGCCTGGGACGTCTGCACGGGCGGCTGCTGCGCCAACGCCCGCGGCCGGCGGCCCACCATCGGCGGCCGGGACTGACGTGCCCGAGCAGCTGCTCGCCCTGGCCCGATCGGTCGCTCTGGAAGCGGCCGACCTGATCCGCGAGCTTCGCCGTGGCCGGGTCGAGGTGGCCGCGACCAAGAGCAGCCCGATCGACATCGTCACCGAGGCGGACCGCGCATCCGAGCGGCTCATCTACGAGCGGCTGCTGGCGGCCCGTCCGCACGACGGCTTCCTGGGTGAGGAGGGCGGTTCGGCCGCCTCGACCAGCGGGGTCACCTGGGTGGTCGACCCGATCGATGGGACCGTGAACTACCTCTACGGGCTGCCTCGTTACTCCGTCTCGATAGCCGCACGCGTCGACGAGCGGGTCGTCGCGGGTGTGGTGGTGGACGTCCCGGCCGGCCGCTGCTTCACCGCCGTCCGGGGTGAGGGCGCCCGCCGGGACGGGCAGGTCATCACGGTGCGCGGCGTCGTACCGATGGGGGAGCGGCTGATCGGGACCGGCTTCCACTACCGCGCCGAAGTGAAGGCGGCCCAGGCACCGGCGACCGCCCGGATGCTGGCCGAGGTGCGCGACATCCGGCGGCTCGGCTCCGCCGCCCTGGACCTCGCGTCGCTGGCCTCCGGCGAGCTGGACGGGTACGTCGAGGAGGGGCTGATGCCCTGGGACCTGGCCGCCGGCGGCCTCATCGCGGAGGAGGCCGGAGCGCGGGTCGAGGTGCACCCTGGCGCCGGGGGGACGGAGCTGGTGGTCGCCGCTCCGGCGGACGGTTTCGACGCGTTCCTCCGGGTGGTCGAGCGTTGCGGTTTCGTGGCCGCACGCCGGGAACAAAACGCCTGAGCCGTCCGTTAGGTGGCCGTCAGGAGTGACACCCGATGGGACCCGGGAGCGACACCCCTTGATATGAACGTGCGCGGTGGCGCCGGATGGTGCACAATCCCGCGCGGACGACGGAAACGGATGGGGGCAGGAGACAGCAACGTATGGCCACTGATTACGACGCGCCACGCAAGACCGACGAGGACCAGGGTGAAGAGAGCCTGGAGGAGCTGAAGGCTCGTCGCCACGACAAGAACTCGGGCAAGGTGGACGAGGACGAGGCCGAGGCGGCCGAGTCGTTCGAGCTGCCCGGCGCCGACCTCTCGCACGAGGAGCTCGCGGTCGAGGTGCGTCCTCGCCAGGAGGACGAGTTCACCTGCATGAGCTGCTTCCTGGTCCACCACCGCAGCCAGCTCGCGGACCCGAAGAAGATGATCTGCGTCGACTGCGCCTGACCCGGGTCAGAGCCGGACGTCCTCGAGGCCGGCCGGAAGGTGGCCGGTGGAGCGCCGGTAGTAGTCGGCGGCCTTCCGGGAGGCGATGATCTTCGCGGCGCCGACCGCGAGCCCGCTGAAGGCGGCCCAGAGCAGCGCCTCGGTCATCGACGTGTCCGGGTGCTCGGGGTTGCTCGGGGGCATCCTTCCGGTGGCCAGCTTCCACGTCGTGTTGAGCCCCTTGCGGGTCGCGATCGCGGCGCCCATCGTGGTGGCGAGCGCGATCACCGTCCACGCCTTCGAACCCGATGCCATCGACTCCTCCTGTGCCCGGCCACCCCGCTCCCGGGGCTTCGGCTCAAGTCTGCCACTGCCGGGCGGCGGCGCCGTCGAGGGCCGCAACGAGGCGGTCCGGGTGCCGGCTCGACACCAGCCAGTACGGCGTCGCGTCCGCCGGGTCCTGGATCGGGACCCGCACGGACCGCTTGAGGTAGGGCCGGAGCAGCAGGTAGGCGCGCGCGTCGGCGGCGACGCCGGCCACCCGTCGGGTCTCGGTCGGGTCGAGGGCGACCGGCCGGCCCAGGTGGGTGACCGCGATCCTGGCCCGGCCCGCGGTGAGTACGCCTTCACGCACCAGGACTCGCGCCGCGCCGTAGCTGACGAAGACGGTCACCAGCAGCGCGGTCAGCACCAGGGTGGCCCCGATCGCCAGCCACCACGGGGTCGCGACCAGGAAGGCGAGCAGCAGGCTGCCGAGGAACAGCGCCGCCAGCACCCACCAGCGCACCGGCACGCGCAACCGCTCGTCGTACGCCGCGCCGTCCGCGTCACCCACCGCTTCACCCATCGGGCAATCCTGACATCGAAACGGTGTCGGCGCGGGCACTAGGGTCGACCCCATGGTCCAGATCGCGATCACCCGGCTCGATCCGGACGTCCCCCTGCCGGCGTACGCGCACCCCGGCGACGCCGGCGCCGACCTGACCACCACCGTCGACGTACGGCTCGAGCCGGGGGAGCGGGCGCTGGTGCCCACCGGCATCGCGATCGCCCTGCCCGAGGGGTACGTCGGGCTGGTGCACCCTCGCTCCGGGTTGGCCGCCCGCGCGGGCCTCTCGATCGTCAACGCGCCCGGCACCGTCGATGCCGGCTACCGGGGGGAGATCCGGGTGGCCCTGGTCAACCTCGACCCGCGCGAGCCGGTCCAGCTCAGACGGGGCGACCGGATCGCCCAGCTCGTCGTCCAACGGGTGGAGTACGCCCGCTTCCTGGAGGTGGACGCCCTGCCCGAGTCACGGCGGGGCGCCGGCGGGTACGGTTCCACCGGTGGCTTCAGCGCCACCCCAACGACCAGCCCCGGAATCGGCCTCGAGGAGCAGGTGCCGTGATCTTCCGCCGGAACCGGCGCACCGACGAGTCCGCCAAGGAGTCGCCCGACGAGTCGCCCGACGAGATGATCGAGCGGGCCGACCAGTCCGACCAGGCCGAGGGGCCGTACGACGCCGACGAGGTGACGCTGCCCACCGACGACCAACGCCTCGATCTTGGCAGCCTGCTGCTGCGCGGCCTGGAGGGCTACGAGCTGCTGCTGCCGGTGGA
>JBOHDW010000102.1:0-7789 GCA_050700795.1 Nocardioidaceae bacterium
CACATTCTCCCCGCCCAAGGCGGTCGGCCCGGCGCCGTGCCCGTGTGTCACGATGGCAGACCTCGACAGTCGCCGGGAGGTGTCGTGAACGAAGCCGTGCGGCCACAGGGGCGCATCCACGTGATCGGGGCGGGGCCGGTCGGGCTGTTCCTGACGGCGCTGCTGCAGACCGTCGAGGGTCAGCAGCTCCGTCTCTACGAGCAGCGCGCGGAGTACACCCGGACGCGGATGGTGTCCCTGGCCGAGTACCTCATCGCCGACTCGATCGAGAGCTACCGGGCCGACGTCATCGACGGGCAGGACGTGGAGGCGATCTTCGGTCCCGTCGAGTTGGAGACCAGGCTCGCGTACCGCCGTACCGTCGCCCCGGACCTGCGTGCCCTGCTCGAGGAGTGGAGCCGGGGGTTCGTCGCCCTGAACACGATCGAGAACACGTTGAGCGCGTTGATCGACTCTCGTGCGACGGGGACGGTCGAACGCTTCTCCACCAGGATCGAGCCGGAGGCCGCCCTGGAGATGCTCGAACCCGGCGACATCCTGGTCGACTGCACCGGGGCCCGCTCGCTGATGCGCGACCGCCTCGTCCCCGGCGACGACCTCGACGCGCCGGACCGCAACACCAAGAAGTTCCAGCTCGAGCACGCCCTGGTGATCACCTTCCTCTACGGACAGCACTACGTGTGCGACGAGTACTGCAAGTACTACAAGAACCTCGAGAACGCCGGCTACAAGTTCATCCCGGCGGTCCACCGCACGGCGTACGACGGCGGTGTCACCCATGTGACCGGCATCGTGACGATCAGTGAAGAGGAGTTCGAGTCGATGCCGCCGCGGTTCGACGGCGCCTGGCTGCGGGAGCACTTCCCGGCAATCGCGCTCTCGATGGACGGCTTCATCAACCGGGTCAAGGCCGAGACGCACGGCGAGTTGGTGGGAGACCTGGAGATCACCCGGATCCCGCTCGACGTGTACCGCGCGTGGAACGTCACGACCAGGCGCTGGCACGCGTCGGGGCTGGACCATCCACTGGCCAGGACGCCGGTGTTCCTTCTGGGCGACTCCGCGATCGGATCTCCGTACTTCCAGTCGATCTCGCTCGGTCTCGAGTGCGCTTTCCACCTCGCCGGCCATCTCGCCAACCGCGCGTTGCCGATGACCGAGATCTTCGACCGCTTCGAGTTGTTCATGTACCAGCAGGGGTTACGCGTCTACATGCGCAGCCAGATGATCAAGCACAACAAGGACCTGTTGCAGGTCGTCGACGCCACCGACGATCTCTTGTCGCGGCTGCACATCTACTGAGTCGGCAACTGTCCGGGGCCGACGGTGGACTTCGGCGGCATGAAAGCTCAGGCGTTGGGGCGCTTGCCGTGGTTCGCGCTCTTCTTCTTGCGCGCACGGCGCTTGCGGCCGGTCTTGCTCATGGTGTCCTCCTCCACGCATCGAACGGCCCCGGCGCTTGGTCGGGGTCCGGCCCATTGTCGCAAACCCGGGACCCCCGCGTCGAACCGCCCGTCGCGACCGGAGGGTCGCCGCGTATCTTTGCCGAATGGGGCTGAACGTCTGGTGAGCGGCTGATGGTGCAACGGAAGTGGCGCGAGCTGAGCCCTCGCACCCGCAGGCTGATCGTCATCGGCGCGGCCATCGAGGCGGCTATCAAGGCCGTGGCGCTGGTCGACCTGAAACGCCGGCCCGCGGACCGGGTCCGGGGCCCCAAGCGGGCGTGGGGGCTCGCGATCTCATTCGTCAACTCGTTCGGAGTGGTGCCCGTCGCCTACTTCCTGCTGGGTCGTCGGCGGGACTAGCCGCGACCTACTCCGTGCTGGTGATCTCGATGTGCACCTGGCGGATCTGGTAGAGCACCTTCTCGCGCAGCGCCTCGGGCGCCCGCTCGGAGCAGGAGCGCGCCACCAGTGACTTCACGGTGCGCTCGAGGTCGTACTTCTGTAGGCAGGGCCCGCACTCCTCGAGGTGGTGCTTGATGTCGCTGAACGACGCCTCGTCCAGCTCGTGGTCGAGGAAGAACCAGACGCGGGACAAGACCTCCGAGCAGTCCGGGTCGTGCGGGTTGTCGGTCACGACTTCCCTCCCGTCGAGGTGCCGGCCAGCCCGCGGTCACGGGCGTAGGACTCGAGCAGCCGGCGCAGCTGGCGACGCCCACGGTGCAGCCGCGACATCACCGTGCCGATCGGCGTCTGCATGATCTCCGCGATCTCCTTGTAGGGGAAGCCCTCCACATCGGCGAGGTAGACCGCAAGACGGAAGTCCTCGGGGAGCTGCTGCAGGGCGTCCTTGACGTCGCTGTCGGGCAGGTGCTCCAGGGCGGCCATCTCCGCAGACTTCAGGCCGGTGGCCGTGTGCGACTCCGCGCGGGCCAGCTGCCAGTCCTCAACATCCTCACCCATCGACTGCTGCGGCTCGCGCTGCTTCTTGCGATAGGTGTTGATGAACGTGTTGGTGAGGATGCGGTAGAGCCAGGCCTTCAGGTTGGTGCCCGGTTTGAACTGGTGGAACGCGGCGAACGCCTTGGCGTACGTCTCCTGGACGAGATCCTCGGCGTCGGCGGGGTTGCGGGTCATCCGCATGGCTGCCGAGTACAACTGGTCGAGGAACGGCATCGCGTCACGCTCGAAGCGCGCGGAACGCTCCTCCTCGGACTCGTCCTCGAGCCGGATCTCCGGGGTCTGCTCCTGGTCGGTCATCATCTCCCAGCCTACCGGCAGCACCGGGTACGACGTCCCGGCGGTCCGACTGCTGGTGGGGTGCACCGTCACGACCGATGGAACGTCTCAACGACCGGTTCGATTCCCCACGACGTCGCGCACGATCCACTCCAGCACCGCTTCGACGATCAGCCCCAGCGCCTCGTCCTGCCCGATCACGCCGCGCTTCGGCACCGCGAACCCGTGGTCGGCTCCGGGCACGGTCGCCATGTCGTACGACGCGGGGAACTCCCCCGGCGTACCGAAGGGGTCTCGCTCCCCCTGGACGACGAGGGTCGGGACCCGGACCGAGGCGAGCTCGTCGAGGCGGGACCTGTCCGGACGGCCGGGCGGGTGGAGCGGAAACGCGAGGGCCAGTACGCCGACCGCACCGAGCTCGGCGGCCATCCGCGCCGCCGACCGGGCGCCGGCGCTCCGCCCGCCGAGGACCAGCGGGCTGCGCACCCGCATCTGGTTGGCCGCCGCGAGGAGCCCCGCGTCGAGGGCCGCCGGACCGGGGGCGACCCGGCGCCCGGCCACCCGCCAGGGCTGCTCGAACCGGACCACCGAGACGCCCGCCCGAGGCAGCGCCGCGTCCAGGGCCATCAGGTCGCGGGCCTCGATCCCACCCCCGGCCCCATGCCCGAGCAGCAACGTGGCCACCGGTCGCGCCGCCGGAGAGCGCACCAGGCGCCCGGCCCCCAGGGGTGTCTCGATCACCCGGACGGTGCTCATTCCGGGCCCGGCCCCGCGGTGGCCGGCAGGGGCGCGACGAGCTCGGCCCCGTTGTTCCGCACGTTGTTCACCTCGGTGGAGACGGGGTAGGCCTCGAGCCGGCCGGGAGCGGCGGGCACCAGCAGCCCGCGCAGCTCGTCGGGATCGGAGGAGAACGCGGGGTCGAGCCAGGCCGCATAGCGAGGCGGCTCGACCAGCAGGGGCATCCGGTCGTGGATGTGGCCCACGGAGTCCTCCGCACTGGTGGTGAGCACCGTGCAGCTCCACCGGAACCTGCCCGGGTCGTCCTCGTCGCGGGTCGGGTCACGCCAGATCTCATAGAGCCCGGCCATGGCCAGCACGCTCCCGTCGGCCGGGTGGATGAAGAACGGCTGTTTGACCGGTTTCCCCGCTTTCGTCCTGAGTTCGGTGGAATACCACTCGAAATAGCCGTCGGCCGGGAGCAGGCAGCGCCGCGCGGCGAAGGCCCGCCGGTACGCCGGCTTTTCGTGCACGGTCTCCATGCGGGCGTTGATCATCTTGTTGCCGATTGCGGGGTCTTTCGCCCAGAACGGGATCAACCCCCACGTCAGCGCGCGCAACTGGCGCGACACCGGGGCCTCGGGCTCCCCGGACGGCGGCCGCTCGAGGACGGCGTACACAGGCTTGGTGGGCGCCACGTTGTAGTCCGGGGCCAGCGTCTCCTTCGCCTCGACCCGGTCGATCTCGAACTCCTCGACGAGATCCTCCGGGCGTCTGCTCGACGCGTAGCGACCGCACATGCGGCCAGCCTATTGAATCCCGGTGCGAGTGGGGCGGGCGGCGCTCAGCGGGCGAGCTCGTCGAGCAGCAGGCTCGCCGAGTCGCCGGACGACGGCAGCCCCTCGATCCAGAGCCGCAGCTCGGCGGCGCCGAGGTCGGCCTCCTCGAGGTACCCGCGCAGCGTCGCCACGCTCGCCCCGAGCGAAGAGGTGCGCGGAACGACCGCGACGAGCCGCTCCTGGCCCAGCCGACCGATCGTCTCGCCGCCGGAGTAGACCGCGCGGACCGCCTCGGTGACCTGCACCAGCCGAAGCGTCCGGGTGAACTTCTGCTCGGGACCGCCCGCCGGCACGGCGTAGCCGACCTCCACGACGACCAACGCGTACCGGTGCGAGACCGAGGTGCTGCGTTCCCAGGCGTCGCGGTAGATCTCCGAGAGCCGGGTCCGGACGTGGGCGAGCGAGGTCAGCCCGGTCAGCGGGTCCTCGCAGGACAGGTCGTGCATGTAGGAGAGGGTCGCCTCGCTCCACGCGATCGAGAGCGCTTCGGTCGCATCGAAGTCGGGTTCGCGGCCCACGACGACCTGGAAGGTCGTGCGTAGCCCGGACAGTGCCTCTCCCAGGGAGGCACCGTCACGGGCCACATCACGTCCCACCACGGCACATGCAGCGACGACGTTCTCCCCGCCGAGCAGCCCCTCACCAACCGCCTCGAAGCGCATGGGCAGCCGCTCGCGCACGGATTCGGTGAGGGTGGAGCCCTGCGAGGCGTTCGCCGAAGACCTCCGGCGTGCCAGGGAGGCGAACACTGCCATTGACAGCCACCTCCGCTCTCACGCCGCCACCCTCCGTGGCGATCGCCGCATGCACCAGCTTGTTGGAGAGGAGACGGGCGTCCGGCACGGCCATGACGCCAATCCCGCGAAATCGTCTCGGTCGGGCGATTCGTGGGGGGTCGTGTCGATTCCCGCAGACGGCCCCGCCGGCGGGGGGAGCGCCGTACCCTTGTTGACACAGAGATTTCGCGTCACGTCAGGGGCGGAGTCTCGTTTCTTCGGTAGAGGCCAATGACGGAACTTCTGCAACACGTCGAGACGCCGAGTGACG
This sequence comes from Nocardioidaceae bacterium, assembly GCA_050700795.1. Classification (GTDB taxonomy): domain Bacteria; phylum Actinomycetota; class Actinomycetes; order Propionibacteriales; family Nocardioidaceae; genus JBOHDW01. The sequence continues at coordinate 5,285 of JBOHDW010000102.1, forward strand.
CGGAGCTGATTTCGCGCGTCCGCGGCGGGGACGTGGCCGCCTACGGGGAGCTCTTCGCGCGCCATCGGCAGGCCGCCCAGCGGCTGGCGCGACAGCTGGTCCGCGGCATGGACGCCGACGACCTGGTCTCCGAGGCGTTCGCCAAGGTGCTCTCCGTGATCCAGGGCGGGGGCGGCCCCGACGTCGCCTTCCGCGCCTACCTGCTGACCGCCGTACGCCGCCTGCACGTGGACCGGGTGCGCACCAACTCCCGGCTGCAGACGACCGACGACATGGCCCAGTTCGACCCAGGCATCCCGTTCCAGGACACCGCGGTCGCGAAGTTCGAGAGTGGGGCCGCGGCCCGGGCGTTCGCCTCCCTGCCCGAGCGCTGGCAGCTGGTGTTGTGGCACCTCGAGGTCGAGGGCCAGAAGCCGGCCGACATCGCACCCCTGCTCGGGATGAGCGCGAACTCCGTCTCGGCGCTCGCCTACCGCGCCCGCGAGGGTTTGCGGCAGGCCTTCTTGTCGATGCACGCCGCCGACATCTCCGACACCGACTGCGCCTGGGTCAACGACCGGCTCGGCGGCTACATCCGCAAGGGACTGTCTCAGCGCGACACCGCGAAGGTCGAGACGCACCTCGACCAGTGCCGCCGCTGCACGGCGACCTACCTGGAGCTCACCGAGGTCAACGACAACCTGGCAGCGATCATCGCCCCGCTGCTGTTGGGGTCGGCGGCCGCCGGCTACCTGACCGCGGGATCGGGTGGCGGCCTGGGTCTCGGTCTGCTCCTCACCAAGACCAAGCACCTGATCACCGCCAACAGCGGCCCCGTGTTCGTCGGCGCGGCCGCCGCCGGGATCGCCGCCGTCGCGGTCACCGGTCTGCTGATCCACAACGCGCAGCAGCACAAAAACCTCGTCGAGGCCGGCGGCAAGACGCACGCCACGGGCAACCGGACCCCGGGACAGAGTGGCTCGCCGGGCTCCGGCTCCTCGACTGGCGCCTCCGGTGGTCCCTCGACCGGACCTTCCACCGGGCCCTCGACTGGGCCCTCGACTGGGCCCTCGACCGGACCATCGACTGGACCAGCCTCCGGGCCATCCTCCGGTCCGTCGACGCCGCCCGGGGGGATCACGCCGGTCGACACCGGCCCGGGGACCGGCAACGGGACAGGTGCCGGGACAGGTACCGGGACAGGCAACGGGAACGGCAACGGGAACGGGAACGGGACGGGTAACGGCACGCCGGCCGCGAACATCCGCTTCTCCGGCCTGACCGTCAACCCGTCCTCCGGGGTGCTCTCGGTCGACCTGTCCGGAATCCCCAAGAACACCGCGACCGTCGTACTGCGGATGCGGTCGCACAAGACGCACTTCCCGGCCAACCTTCCGAACGGGTGCCGGCAGGTGACCTCCCACAAGGTCACCTGCGTGCCCGCGCTGGCCGGGCTGGGTGCGGGCGCGACGTCGGCGGCGCTCGACGGGACCAAGAGCTTCCTGGTCACGATCCCGCTGAAGTACCCCAAGTCGATGGTCTCCGACCGGTTGCACTTCCGGGTCAACGTGCGCGGCTACCAGGGCTCGGACCGTAGGGCCGTGACCTTCCGGCCGCATCACGCCGCCCCTCCTCCCCCGCCGACCGCCGACGTCCGGCTGTCCCTGCCGACGAGTGCGAGTGCGAGCCCTGACGGGACCTACTTCGTGCAGGGGACAACGTCGGGCATCCCCGCCGGCTACAAGGGCACGCTGACCTACACCCTGACCGGGGCGGCCACGCTTACCGGGACGAGCGACGCCGCATGTTCCTTGGCCGGGCCCAGGCAGCTCACCTGCCGAGCCCCGCGCAATGGCTCCGTAACCCTGACCCTCACCGCAGACAACAATGCACGGACAAACGACGTAACTCTCACCGTTTCTCGAGCGTCCGGTTACCCGGACCCGAACCAGGGCAACAACACCGCCACCACGACACTCGAGCCGGCGTCCAGCGTCGCCGCGGCCGATGTGTCACTGTCCCTGCCCCGGCCCATCCCCGCGTCGACCGACGGAAGTTATGACCTGCCTGCGACCGTGGCGGGGATCCCCGTGGGCTACACCGGCACCTTGACCTATACGTTGACCGGCGGGGCGACCCTCACCGCGTCCACCCCGCCCAACTGCCAAGTCGTCGACGCAACGAGGCTGACGTGCACCGACCCGACCAACGGGGCCGTGCGCCTGACAGTCGTGGTGAACGACAACTCGCGGGCCACCCCGAATGTCGGCGTGAGCGCGGGGAGCCTCACTGGCTACACGGACCCCGACCAGTCCAACAACTCCGACACGACCACCTTGCTGCCCTGGCACCCCGTGGCGGACGTATCCATGAGCCTGCCCGGCTCGGTCGCCTTCGGGAACGATGGAACCTACGACTTGACGGCCACCATTGCTGGATTGCCGGCGGGGTACACCGCGTCTGAGAGCCTGACCGTTGCGGGAGCGGACCTGGCCAGCAGCGACACGCCCGGCTGCACCATCAGCG
>JBOHDW010000103.1:0-3101 GCA_050700795.1 Nocardioidaceae bacterium
GGCTCGACGGAGCCGACGGAGGCCACCACGGCGTCGTCGGCCCCGCGAACCTCGACGAACGGCGATCGGACCACCTCGGCCACGGAACGGGCCATCGCCCCCAGGTCGGCGCCGGCGTGAGGAGAGCGCAGCCCGGCACCCACCCTGCTGAGCGCGCGCACCGGGTCGCTCCGGTCGCCGTACACGAGTCGGCCCACCCATCGCTGCAGGAACCGATGCGCGGGCAACACGACCAGCACGACGGCGGCGGCCGCGAAGAGGCTCGGCACCACCCCGCGGGGGGTGAGCCGACCGATGACGGCGACCACCGCGAAGTACGCCGCGACGGCAAGTCCGGTGAGCGCGCCGTACACGAGGCCGCTGCGCAGCACGAGCTTGATGTCGAAGAGCTGGTGGGCCAGGATCCCGATCCCGATCCCCACCAGGGACAGCAGGTCGACGACGAGGTTGAGCCACGGTGGCACCAACGGAGCGGCAACGAGAACGGGAACGACCATGGCCAGGAGCCAGGCGAGCTGCTCTCGCTCTGGGCTCTGGGCCCGCCACAGCCGACGCAGGGTGTGCGCCCAGGCCAGCAGGGCGATGATCACCACGGCGAGGGCGCAGGCGACCGCCAACCCCACCAGGAGACCCTGAAGATAACCGCGGGAGATCGGGTTCGCGCCCAGCCGGTGCCCCGGCACCGAGGAGTCGAAGGTTCCGTCCAGCAGCGCCACCGCGACGCCGAGCCCGGTGCAGGCCACCAGGGTGGCCACCACGAGACGATGGGCGAAGTGGGAATGCGTCCGGCCCGATGGGTACAGCAGCGGTAGCAGGGTCGGGGCGGCCGCGAAACCCGGGGCCCAGGGCCAGGCACCGAGCCAGGCGAAGAAGGTGCGGCCCGGCAGGTCCGTGCCGTACGACGCCAACGCCCACCCCTCCCCGAGAATGGTCAGCGTATTGCTCCAGGCGACGGCGAGCACCAACCAGCCGATCCGGTTGGCCGGCCTCATCCCGGTCAGCACCGCGCCGAGCATGCCGATCGCCACTCCGTTGACGGCGTTGATCAGCACGTTGTCGTTCACGAGCCCGCCGAGGGGACGCCCACCCGGACCGACGGCCAGGACGAACCCGACGACCGAGGCCGCGACGCATGCGGCAGCGAGGGCCGGGCCGAGCCAAGGGGAGCGTGCCGCACTCGGCATCGCCCTGCGCCGCGGCAACACCGCCTCCGTCACACCGAGCTCCATGGCCTCAGTCTGGGGGACTCGGGGCGTGCGCGATAGCGATCCAGGCGAGTCGGCGGCGGGAGGATGTCCCGGCCGAACCGGGACAGCTGACCCTCCCGGAGATCGCGCACCGACGAGATCTTGGTGCATCAGCGCGGCGACCGCCGGGCTTCAACAGGAGGAACTCTGATGCGTCAGATCATCGAACACCCCATCCGCTCGCTAGCCGGGCTGCTGGTCCTCGCGTTCTGCTTCTTCATGCTGAGCGCGGCCGGCCAGGCGGACTCGTACTGGAAGAGCGGCCCGACCTGGTTGGGCAACATCGCCTGGATCGGCTTCCTGCTCAGCGCCCTGCTCTTCATCGTGGTCGGTGCTACCGGCCTCGTCCGTGCGGCCCGGTCCCGGCGTACGGCCTGAGCCGGGGCAGAGGTGGTCGCCTGACTGTCTGCTCCGGCTCACCTGCCACGATGGGGCGGTGGCCGCGCGCAGGACGATCCTCACCGGCTCGGTGGGGATCGTCCTGCTCGTGCTGGCGTGGGGATCGACGTTCGCCGCGCTGAAGATCGGCCTCGACTACGCTCCGCCGATCCTGTTCGGGGGGCTCCGGTCGATCGCCGGCGGCCTCGTCATGTGCCTGGCCGCTGCCGCCCGAACGGCACCCCCGGATCTCAGGACGAACTGGCGGCCGCTCGCCGCGATCGGGTGGTGGAACGTCGTGGCGTTCGTGGTGCTGCAGACGCTGGCCATCCAGGCCCTCCCCTCGGGGCTCGCCTCGGTGCTCATCTATCTCCAACCGCTCCTCGTCGCGGCCCTCGCCTGGTGGCGTCTCGGCGAGTCGATGCATGCGGCCAAGGCGCTCGGACTGCTGCTCGGCTTCGCCGGGATCGTGGTGGTCGGCAGCAGCGCGTTCGCGGGCCACGTGGACGTGCTCGGCACCGGGTACGCCGTGGCCGCGGCCGCGATCTGGGCCATCGGCACGATCGTGGTCAAGCGGGTCCAAGACGGCATCGACCTGCTCTGGTCGGTGGCGCTGCCGTTCCTGGCCGGTGGCGTGCTGCTCACCCTGATCGGTCTGGTGGCGGAGGGGTGGGACGTCGAGTGGACCGGTCGGTTCGTGCTCGCGCTGGCCTACTCCTCTCTGATCGGGACCGCATTCGCCTGGACCTTGTGGTTCGGCCTGGTCGAGACCGGGGAGGCCAGTCGGGCATCCGCCTACATCTTCACGGTGCCTGTCGTGGCGGTCATCATCGGCGTGCTGTTCCTGCACGAGTCCCTGCACGCCGGCCTGGTCGTCGGTGCGGTGCTCGTCGTGCTGGGCATCTTCCTGGTGAACCGGAGACCGGCGGTGGTCTAGCGCTGCCCGCTGTTCGGCTCACTCCCGCGGTGCGGCCAGAACCGCCTCACCTGGTCCTCGAGCACCTCGGTCTTGCCCTCCATCTGACCCCGAAGCGCGAGCAGCGCGACCGCGAACGCCACGACGACCACGAGCAGCGCGACCACAAGGATCACCCAGGTCACCAGAGCACCTCCCGTGCCTCGCCACCCATGCTAGGCGCCGGGAGCGGGAGGTACGATCGCCGCGCCCGATCCCCCGACGTAGAGGTTGCTCGTGCCTGCCCGTTCCCGGCCCGCGCTGGTCCTGCTGGTGGCCCTGGGGCTCGCCGCCTGCGGCCGCGGCACCGCCCAGCCCGACGCCAACAGCACGGTGCCGCCGACGCAGGACAGCTGCCGAGTTCTGGTTCCCGCCGACCTGGTGCAGTCGGCCAACGCCTCACCCGTGGTCCCCTGCACCGCCCGGCACACTGCGCAGACCTACGCCGTCGGATCGTTCCCCGCCTCACTGAGCTCGAGCGGGGACCCCGACGACAAGCGGCTCGGCGGGTACCTCTACCC
>JBOHDW010000104.1:0-6011 GCA_050700795.1 Nocardioidaceae bacterium
CCCCAACCGCAACATGCAGCCGGGCGGTTGGGGACCAATCCGCACGCCCTGGGAGCTCCCTCTCCACCAAAGGGGAGGCCGGTGAACCTAGCGTGCCGGGAGGTCCGCGGAGTCGGTGGGCGCCTCATGGCCGGCCGTGGCCCGCGCCGGGCGCAGGCTCAAGGCGAGCAGCACCAGGAAGAGGGTGCTGTCGATCGCGATCACGCAGCCGATCAGGAAGCTGACCGAAGACACCACCGGCGCCAGCCCGATGAGTACGACGAGCGCGGCCCAGATCACATAGACGGCGTGCTGGTGTTGCCGGGCCACGACGCTGTAGACGAGCAGCTGGATCATCGCGAGCAGCGTCCCGATCACGGCGAAGAGCCAGAGCCGTGACTGAAGGGCGGAGTACTGCGAGCCGCCGACGAACTCGACCGCGATCGGGGCCAGGACGAGGACCCCGGCGACGACACACGCCCCGATGACCAGAACGGTGGCGAGGCTGAGCAGGTTCATCCTGCGGGCGTGGGGTCGCTGCGACATCGCCGGGAAGACCATCACGACGACGAACTGCGGGAGGAACAGCACCGCCTTGGCCAGGATGAGGCCGGCGGCGTACAGGCCGGCCTGGTGCTCGGGCAGCATCCTGCGGGCGATGAGCACGTCCGTGTTGGACAGGGCGAAGAAGGCGAGCAGTGCGTGGGAGTTGTGCGCCGTCTCTCGGAGTACGCCGCCGCGGGCCCAGCTTGCTCGCGCCGGCTTCGCCATGGGCACCCGCCCAGCGAGGCGGCTCGGGTGGCGGAGGGCGAACCAGCCGACGACCGCCGGGAGCACCGCCCCGATCGCCACCCCGACCATCGCGCTTGCCATCGTCTGCGAGAACGCCAGGGCGATCACGCCGAACGCTACCCGGCCCACCCCGACGGTCAGGTAGATCAGGGCGAGCGGCACCCAGCGGCGCTCGCCCTGCAGGAGCCCCGACTGCCCGCCCATGATCGTCAGCGGCACCACGGTGACCGCGATCAGTACGGTCGCGCCCAAGGACCGAAGGTTAAGCTCCGAGTTCAGCACCGGTGCCAGGACCAGGCAGAGCAGGCCGAGGGCCAGCGCAGATCGTGCACTGGTCGACAGGACCTGGTGCTCGATCTCCTGCAGCGACCCGGGAGAGGACGAGACGCGCCGCGCCGCGGTCGCCTGCAGGCCGAGGGAGACCACGTTGACGACGAGGAGCAGCCCCATGACGGCCGCGAGGGCGCCGTACTCCTCGGGGCCGAGGACCCGGGCGGCGATGATCGTGAAGCCGTAGGTCGTCACGTTCATGACGCCCATCGCCACCGCGATGACGCTGGCGCCTCCCAAGGCAGGGCGCACTCGGTCCCAGCGGCTCACCCCCGAAGCCTAGGCGCTGGCCCGCGGCCGTGCCCCGATTACCCCCTTTGTCAGCGTGGCAGGTCGGCCACGAAGAGCGCCGTACCCGGAACGAGCCGGCCGCGCTCGGGACCCCACCCACCCCAGATCCGGTCGTGACCCTCCGGCCACTCCGGCTCGAGCAGGTCGACCAGCACGAACCCGTGGCGGGCCAGGGTGCGCACCCAGTCCCCGACCGTCCGGTGGTGCTCGACGTACGCCGGCGCGCCGGCCTCGTCCTCCTCGACGTACGGCGTCCGGTAGAAGTACGACGACGTGACGACCAACCCGTCGATCGAAGGGTCGTCGGGCATCGACCACCGGAAGGGATGGGTCACCGAGAAGGCGAACCGGCCCCCGCCGCAGAGCACCCGCGCCACCTCGGCCACCGCGGAGTCGGCCGACGCCACGAACTGCAATGCACCGAACGCCGCGAAAACGACGTCGAACGAGCCGGCGGCGAACGGCAGCGCGGTCGCGGTTGCGCACACCACCGGCACCGACGTGCCGAGCTCCGCGTCGATCCGGGCCGCGTGCTGGAGCTGACGCAACGACACGTCCAGCCCGAAAGCGCGGGCGTCCCGGGCGAGCAGCCAGCGTGAGCACTGTGCCGCCCCGCAGCCGACCTCGAGGATCCGTCGCCGCGAGACCTCGCCGAGGACGTGCACGTCCATCTCGCGCAGGCCCTCGGGGCTCCACACGAACCCTGCGTCGCCGAGGAAGGCCCCGTGAGTGGCCTGGTACTCGTCGGAGTAACGGTCCCAGTCCGCGCGGTTGGCCGCCAGGGTCTCCGACTCGGCGACGGGTCGTCGGGTAGGACGCACACTGGTCATGCGCCGACCCTACTGTCGAATCTGCCCCACCATCTCAGGCTCACCACGCGGGCCGACGCTGTCGGCGTAGTAGTCGCCCGGAGTCGTCTCGTCGACCCCGTTGGGGACCTTCGCGGCGTTGAGGATCACGCTGATCACCGCCGCCACGATCAGGTTCAGCACGAACGCCGTCAGCGCGATATAGCCGAGCTGCCCGATAACGGGGATGTTGGCAAGGGAGCCGCCGAAGTGCCCACCGGTCGCAGGGTTGATCACCCGATAGGCAGCGATGGTGCCGTAGACGATGCCGGCCGCCCAGCCGAGCAGCAGTCCCCACTTGTGGAACCACCGCGTGTAGAGGCCGACCACCACGGAGGGGAACGTCTGCAGGATCCACACCCCGCCGAGCAGCTGGAAGTTGATCGCGTTCTGCTTGTCGAGACTGAGCACGAACACCAGTGCGAACGCCTTCACGACCAACGACACGAGCTTGGCGACCTTGGCCTCCTGCGCGTCGGTCGCATCGGGCCTGATCCAGTCGCGATACACGTTGCGCGTGAACGTGTTGGCCGCCGCGATCGACATGATCGCGGCGGGAACGAGCGCCCCGATCGCCACCGCGGCGAACGCGACGCCGGCGAACCAGCTCGGGAAGGCGTCCTCGAACAGCTGCGGGATGACCAGCTGTGGGTTCGGTTTGCCGTCCAGCCCGACTGGGTTCGTCTTCGCCGCGATGGCCACCCAGCCGAGCAGCGCGATCAGCCCGAGCATCAACGAGTACGCCGGCAGGATCGCGGCGTTGCGCCGGATCGTGTTGCGACTCTTCGACGCGAGCGATGCGGTGATCGAGTGCGGGTACATGAACAGCGCCAACGCCGACCCGAAGCCGAGAGTCGCGTAGGCCATGAACTGCTGGCTCGACGGGATGAACACCCCGGTTGGCTTCCCGGTCGCGGGGTTGACGGTGTCCATCTTCGTCTGCGCGGCGCTGAAGATGTGCGACCAGCCGCCGAACTTGTGCGGAAGGTAGAAGATCGCCACCAGGATGACCAGATAGATCAGTGCGTCCTTCACGAAGGCGATCACCGCGGGTGCCCGCAGCCCCGACGTGTAGGTGTAGGCGGCGAGCACGATGAACGCGATCGCCAGGGGGAGGTCCCGGGCGATCGCGTTGCCGCTGCCGCCGAGCCCGGTCACCTCGAGCACCGCCTCGATCCCGACCAGCTGCAGGGCGATGTAGGGCATCGTGGCCACGAAGCCGGTGATCGCGATCGCCAGCGAGAGCTCGCGGGACCCAAAGCGCCCCTTCACGAAGTCGGCGCTGGTGACGTAGCCGCGGGCGTGGCTGACCGACCACAGCCGCGACATGAACACGAAGATGACCGGGTAGACCAGGATCGTGTAGGGAACGGCGAAGAAGCCGGCGACCGCACCGGTGGCGAACATCGCCGCCGGTACCGCCACGAACGTGTACGCCGTGTAGAGGTCCCCGCCCAGCAGGAACCAGGTGATCCAGGTCCCGAACCTGCGACCGCCGAGGCCCCATTCGTCGAGGCTGTGGAGGTGCTCGCTGCGCTGGAACCTGGTCGCCATGAAGCCGAGCGCGGTGACCACCAGGAACAGCGCGATCAGCACGGTGAGCGCGACGCCGTTGACGCCACTGGTTGCCGAAAGCGGGATCACTGGTCCTCACCCGGCCTGCGTCCGTCGCCGCGCGGCCTGCGGGCGGCAAGGACGATCAGGTAGGCGATCCAGCTGAGGATCGCGGTGATGAAGACCCAGATCAGCTGGTACCAGAAGAAGAACGGGAAGCCCCCCAACCGGGGGGTCTCCTTGGTGTAGCTCCCGACCCACAGCATCGCGACGACGGGGATCAGGATGAGGATGCCGGCCACTGCGAGCAGGCCCTTGTTGGTCGGTGGCGTGCCGCCACCCGATGGGTTCCCGAGACTCATGGCTGCGACGTTGCCACCTTCTCCGTGTCTTGACAACGGTTCGCGATCCATCGACGGTGCGATCATCGGCGGATGGACGGATACGGGCTGACCCCCCTCGACGGCGGTTTCAGCGGTGAGACGTTCCGCGGCGACGCCGGTGGCGAGCGCACCGTGGTCAGGGTGTACGCCGGCCGGGGAGCGCGCCGAGGCGCCGACGCCGTCCTGATCGACGCGGCGGTGCTGTCGCTCGTCCGTGGCCTCGTCCCGGTGCCGCTCGTGCTCGAGGTACGCCGACCCACCGCGGAGCAGCCAGCCGTCCTGGTGACGTCGTACCTGCCCGGGGAGCGACTCGACCTCCTGCTCGCCGACCTCGGCGTCGAGACCAGGGCGGCCGTCGGGACGAGCCTGGGCCGGATCCTGGGGCGGCTGGCCACCATCCCGATGCCGCGGGTCGGCCAGTTCGTGGACGCCGACCTCACCGTGGAGTCCTTCGACCTCGACCTGGTCAACTGGGTCGACGACCACCCACCGGCGTGGCCCGAGGGCGAGCTGGCCCCGCTGCGCGAGGTCGCCGACCACGCCCGGGAGCAGCTCAACCGGGTCGAGCGGATCAGCCTGGTGCACAGCGACTTCAACCCCAAGAACCTCCTGGTGGACCGCCGTACCGGGGAGGTCACGGGGGTGCTCGACTGGGAGTTCGCGCACGCGGGCTGCCCGGTCTCCGACCTGGGGAACCTGCTCCGCTTCGAGCGCGATCCGCTGTTCACCGATGCCGTGCTCACCGAGTACGCACGGATCGTCCCCGACGAGTGGCCCGACCTGCTCGGTGCTGCGCGAGCGGCCGACCTGGTCGCCCTGGTCGACCTCGCCTCCCGGCGAGGCGAGAACCCCGTCACCGAGAAGGCCGACGTGTTGCTCAGGGCCATCGCTCACTCGAGCGATCTGCACGCCTGGCCCTTCGACGCGCCCTGACCCCACCCCGACTCGCCAACCCCCGATTCGTCTGCGCAAGCCCTCCAGGAAACAGACGAAACAGCGCAGACGAATCGGGGTGGGGGGATGGTGGGTTGGACGGCCCGAGGCGGCCGGCGGTAGGCTGGTGGCGCGCCTGGAGTCTGCCTGAGTCTCAGACGGAGCAGATTCGCGCTCGCTATCAACCAAGCACCCCGGTAGTGAAACAGGACTTCGCGCGCGTCCGCACGAGTCCCATCCACCCCGAGGATCCCACCCACCTATGACGAGCACTCCCACTCTTCCGGTAACCCCCCAGGTCGCGGTCAACGACATCGGTTCCGAAGAGGACTTCCTCGCCGCTATCGACGAGACCATCAAGTACTTCAACGACGGCGACATCGTCGAAGGCACCATCGTGAAGGTCGACCGGGACGAGGTCCTGCTCGACATCGGCTACAAGACCGAAGGTGTCATCCCCTCGCGTGAGCTGTCGATCAAGCATGACGTCGACCCGTCCGAGGTCGTCTCGGTCGGCGACAAGGTCGAGGCCCTCGTCCTCCAGAAGGAGGACAAGGAAGGCCGGCTGATCCTCTCCAAGAAGCGCGCCCAGTACGAACGCGCCTGGGGCACGATCGAGAAGGTGAAGGAGGAGGACGGCGTCGTCACCGGCACCGTCATCGAGGTCGTCAAGGGCGGCCTGATCCTCGACATCGGACTGCGCGGCTTCCTGCCCGCCTCGCTGGTGGAGATGCGCCGGGTGCGTGACCTCCAGCCGTACGTCGGCAAGGAGCTCGAGGCGAAGATCATCGAGCTCGACAAGAACCGCAACAACGTGGTCCTGTCGCGTCGCGCATGGCTCGAGCAGACTCAGTCGGAGGTCCGCACGACCTTCCTCAAGGAGCTGCAGAAGGGCCAGGTT
>JBOHDW010000105.1:0-10649 GCA_050700795.1 Nocardioidaceae bacterium
GCGCTCGAGCGCCCGGGCCAGCCGGAGCTGGTTGACGGCGGCGGCTCGGCCGATCCGGGTCCGGAACGCCAGCCAGGCGGCCGTCGAGGAGGCACCCTCGTCGCGGCCGACGTCATCGGCGTCGGCCGCGGCCAGCACCCGCAGCCGAAGCTCGGCGAGCATCGTCAGGTCGCGGTCGAGCGCGAGCACCGTGGCCCGCTTCTCCGCGTCGCTCATGAAGGTCGGCTCGACCGTGGCCACCTTCTCCAGCGCCGCTTCCACGTCTCCGGCGCAGGCGAGGATCGGGTGGGTCGGTGGACCGGGTGGTCCGAATTGCAGTGCCGGCGAGCTCATGACCCAACGCTACGAAGCGCTCCCCCTCACGAGGTAGCACGAGTCTTCGATCTGTGCACAACTCCTCCCCGAGAGAGGGTGTGAGCCGAATCCGGCGTCAGATCGACTCCGCCTCGGCCACCGCCCGGTCGGCGATCGCCCGGAGCCGCGTGATCACCGCGATCACCGAGGGCGGGGGTTCGCCGGATCCGTCGTACGGGACGGGAGTGCCGGCCTCGAGGTACAGCGGAAGCACCCCGGCCCACGCATCGCGGGTCAGGTCGTCCTCGATCGAGGGCGGTCCGGTGCTCACCTTCACGCTGACCTCGGTCAGTGGCAGCCGCAGCACCAGCGTCGCGGCGAGCTCCTTGCGGGTGTGCGTGGCCACCTCACTCATCCGGCCGGGGATCAGATGATCGGACAACGTGTTCAACGCGGCGACCTTCTCCTCGCCCTCGAGCACCTCCGGTACGCCGTGCACGACCGCGCTGCGGTAGTTCATGGAGCTCTCGAAGGTCGTTCTCGCAACGACCAGCCCGTCGAGGTGCGTGATCGTCGCGGCCACCGGGCCGATCGCGGCCGCACGGAGCAGCATGCCGCCGGTCGAACCGTGCAGGAGCAGGGAGTCGCCGTCTCGCGCGCAGGCGAACGGAAGCACGACGGGGAACCCGTCGCGGACGATCCCCACGTGCGCGATCAGCGCCTCGTCGAGGAGCTGGTCGAGAAGCGCACGCTCTCGGGCCTGCCGTTCGGGGTGACGGGTCACCTGGGTGCGCTCGGAGACGGGGAGTTCGGTCACCGCCAAAGAATGCCATCCGCCGACCCACCGGTCACCGGGAAGTCCAGATCAGCGGGAGAGGCCGGTCGTGCGCGCGAGGCGCAGCTCGTCGCGAAGCTGGTAGGGCACCGGCAGCCCCCGAGCCTCCAGCGCGGCGATGTACTCCTCCATCGCACCCAGGAGCCGCTGTCGTGCACCGACGATGTGGGTGGTCCCGACCGGCCCTTGTCGATGGCGGTCGACGGCGGCTCGGGCATCGCGCAGCCGCTTGCCGAGGATGTCGAGACTCGGCGCGGCCGGGGACGGTTGGTCGTGCAGGTTCGAGTTCATCGGCGGCCCCAGGCGCACCGGCTGCTGCAGAGCTCCGGGTGGAGGCGTCCCGAACCGGTGTAGCCCGACACTATCGCGCCGCGCGCCTGCCCGCTTCGAGCTCGACCACCTGTCGGGTGCTCTCCACGGGTGCCGGCTCCTTGGGCCCCGCGTAGCAGAAGACCCGAAGTCTCTCCGCGTTCGGTCCCCAGGGATCCATCGCAAGCAGCCGCCAGCCCTGGCCCACGTAGAGGTTGATCGCGGCCTCGTTGATGCTGACCACTTCGAGGACCGGCGTCAGCCCACGGCCCCGGATCTCGTCGGTGGCCGTCTTCAGCAGGGCCGCCCCGATGCCCGCACCCCGGTTGCGCGGCCGGACGAAGAGCCGTGAGACGGCGGCGAGCTCGGACGGGTCGCGTGCGGTGATCTCGCGCCATCGGGCCTCTGAGACGCCACCCGTGCCGACCCTGGAGATCGCCACATGGCCGAGGAGCTGGCCGAGGTGCTCCGCGACCCAGGCGTCGATCACGTCCCCGTCGCTGAGCCAAGCGCGCGGTGCATCGGGCCAGTGGTAGGGGTACCGGTCCTGGTAGCTCACGATCCGAAGCAGTCGCGCGCAGGCGCCGAGATCCTTGGTCGTTCGCCGCCGGATCCCGTCGTCGGTACGACGTCCCAGCCACCCCGCGACCGTCGTACGCAAGCGGCAGCCGCCGTCGAACCGGAGAACGCCGCCCATCGGCCGCCCCTCTCGTCGCTACGTCCGGGGTGGGACAGTATCTCTCGCGCCGAGGCGCTGACGCCGAACGAGCCCCGGCTCAACCGGAAATGCACGAGATCGGCCCCTGGGCTGCGGATCCCGTGTCGAAAAGCGTTGACTTCCCCCGATTCAGGCGGATAGGGCCTAGAGTGCTCACTGTGTCAAGCGGCCTCGAGGCCTTCCCGGTGTCCGCCCACGAAGTGAGTTTCTACGACCACGACGTGGACGCCGTCGCCGTGATCACGCGGTTCGCGCTCGCGGGGCTGAGCAACGGTGAGTCGGTCGTCGTACTCACCACCGATGACCATCGGGCCGCTCTCGACGCCGAGCTGCGAGTGGCCGGGGTCGATCCGGTCCTGGCCCGGGCGGCGGGACGGTTGGTCACCTTGGACTCGGCCGAAGCGCTCGGCCTGTTCATGGAGGGGGGCTCGCCCGCTCCGGACAGGTTCGCGCTCGGCATCGGCGACCTTCTCCGGGAGGCTCGGTCGACCTCGCCGGCCGGCGTACGCGTGTACGGCGACATGGTGGCCGTCCTGTGGAACCGGGGAGACGTCATGGCCGCGCTCGAGCTCGAGAGGCTCTGGAACGAGCTCGCCCTGCACGAGCGGTTCGCCCTTCTTTGTGCCTACCCCGTGAGCGTGCTCGGACCCGCTCGCCTCGAGGACGTGAGCCGGGTCTGCGCGCTGCACTCGGGGCTCCGGCCACCCCAGGGCTACGGCTCCTCCAGCATTTCCCCTGCCCGGGACGACGGACGCGGCTTCTCCGAGGTCTTCCTTCCGGTACCGGGCGCTGTCGCCGCAGCGCGGCGGTTCGTGACGGCCGTTCTCGAGCTGTGGGGGGACGACGGCTTGTCGTGGGACGCGGCCCTGGTCACCTCCGAGATCGCGACCAACGCGATCACCCACACGCAGGCCCCGTTCCGGACGACGGTGACCCGATCGGAGCGCGGCGTTCGGATCGGCGTCGAGGATGTCGGCACCGGGGTGCCGGCGCGAGGCCCGGGAAGCGACACCGGCCTCGGTGGCCGGGGGATGGCGATCGTCGAGGAGCTCTGCCAACGGTGGGGGTGGGAACCCCTTGCCACGGGCAAGGTCGTGTGGGCCGAGCTCAGCGGCGCCCGGGTCCCAGCGGTCGACGTCCGAAACTGACTATCCTCCAGGTGCGTGGCCGACGTCGGCTCGGTCACGGGTGCGCCCCCGTAGCTCAGGGGATAGAGCGTCGGTTTCCTAAACCGTGCGTCGCCAGTTCGAATCTGGCCGGGGGCACCCAGCCAACCGGCTCTGACTCACGACACTGCGGGACTACCTGGTTCAACGTGCCTCGTGACCCGAACCTCGTGACGAGCCAGGGGTCCCACTGGCACCGCTTGGGGGTAGCGGATACTCGTCGCGGGGCCTTATGCGGAGTTGTTTCCGTAGGAAGATGGTGCCTGCCGCGTGACCTCTACTCACAACCATCGCGCCGCATCGCCAGAGTCGTCGATCGGCCAGGTGCCGCTCGTCGGCCGGCTCTTCCCGGCTCCGCTTGCGGCCAAGGTCCCCGAGATCCTCGTCGCCTTCTGGGTGGTGAAGATCTTGACCACGGCCGGTGGCGAAGCGACCTCGGATTACCTGAAGAACTGGGGGAACCTCAAGGGCGGCGGCACCGAGCTGGCCCTGTTCGCAGTCGGGGCGGTCCTGCAGTTGGCCACCCGGCGGTACCGGGCCTTCGCCTACTGGTTCCTGGCGTACGCCGTCGCGATCATCGGCACCGGCGTCTCGGACTTCCTCCACCTTGACGTGCACATCCCGTACGCCGGAACCACGCTGCTGTGGGCGGTCGTCCTTGCCGCCATCTTCGTGTTGTGGCAGCGCAGCGAGGGCACGCTGTCCATCCACAGCATCACCACTCAACGCCGCGAGGTCTACTACTGGGCAACGGTGTGCGCCACCTTCGCCCTCGGCACCGCCCTCGGTGACTTCACCGCGATCTCGCTCAACCTCGGCTACCTGGACTCGGGCATCTTCTTCGCCGTGGTCATCGTGCTGCCAGGCCTGGCCTTGTGGAAGTTCGGACTGAGCCCGATCGCCGCGTTCTGGGCGTGCTACGTCGTCACCCGGCCCTTGGGAGCGTCCTTCGCGGACTACATCAGCAAGCCGCGCAGCATGAGTGGGATCGACTTCGGCGACGGGCACACCGCGATCGCGATCGCGGTCGCCGTCTTCGCGCTGGTCGCGTATCTGGCCGTCGCGCGCTCCGACACCCAACAGCCGTCGGGGGCGTCGGCCACAGAGGGGAGCCGCGGGGGGCAGAGCCCGGACCCGGACCCGGACCCGGACCCGGACCCTAGCGGCGAGACCCCAGTCGACGCGTCGTAGTCATCGAGTGCGTCGCCGGTTCGAATCCGGCCGGGGCACCGAAACGCCGGCCCGCCTGTGGTACAACTTGTCTAGCCAAGTTGGAAGGCGCGCTCATGACCTCAGCAGTCCAGACCTCGACGACCCAGACCTCGACGACCCGGGCCGAGCTCCCGTTCCCGGCGATCTGGCTACGGGACAACTGCCCGTGCCCGGGCTGCCGGGACCCTCGAAACGGCCAGAAGCTCTTCGGCATCCTCGACCTGCCGACGGGCCTGACCGTCGACGCCGTCGACCGGTCGGCCGGCTCGGTGACCGTCACCTTCGGACCGGACGGCCACCGCTCGACCTTCGATGCGGACTGGCTGGACGCCCAGCGCGAGCCGTCGACGGGCGACGGGCGAACCGAGCTCGGCAAGCAGCTCTGGGTCGCCGACGATCTCGCGGGCCGACTCCCCGTCGGGGTATGGGCGAGCTATCGCGCCGACGATGAGGAGCGGCTGAGGGTTCTGCGCGCCGTACAGGGGCTCGGCTTCGCGATCCTGCGCGAGACACCGACCGACGATCGCACCGTGCTCCGGGTCGCGGAGTCTTTCGGGTTCGTGCGCGAGACCAACTACGGCGACCTCTTCGAGGTCCGCGTCGAGGCCGACCCGAACAACCTCGCCTACACCGGGCTCGCCATCGGCCCGCACACCGACAACCCCTACCGAGACCCGGTCCCCACCATGCAGCTGCTGCACTGCCTGTCCAACGCGGTGGGCGGCGGTGAGTCCGGGCTCGTGGACGGGTTCCGGGCGGCCGCCACGTTGCGCGACGAGGAGCCGGCGGCGTACGACGTCCTGACGAGTACGCCGGTCCCGTTCGCCTGGTCCGACGCACACGCGAGCCTGCGGGCCGAGCGCCCGCTGATCGGGGTGGATCCTCAGGGTGGGCTGCGGGAGGTGCGGTTCAACAACCGCTCGATGCAACCTCTCCGGCTGCCGTACGACGACCTGGTCGCCTTCTACGCGGCGTACCGCTCGTTCGCCGCAATCATCGAGCGTCCCGAGCTGCTGCTGACCTTCCGGCTCGAGCCGGGCGACTGCCTGATCTTCGACAACGTCCGGCTGCTCCACGCCCGTACGGCGTTCGCGGACTCGGGCACCGGCGCACGACACCTCCAGGGCTGCTACGCCGACCTCGACGGGCTGAACAGCACGGTCACGCTGCTCGGTGGTGGGTCGTGAACCCGGTCGACGAGATCGAGGAGCTGTTCGCCGGAGAGGGCGCGGGGGACTATCTGGGGGAGCCGGTCACGATCGCCGTACACATGCGTCAGGCCGGCGCGTTGGCGCGGGGCGCGGCGGCCCCCGATGCCCTCGTCGCCGCGGCGTTGCTGCACGACGTGGGGCACTTCCACGGCACGGTCACCGGCCGTGAGCTGATGGCCGGAACTGACAACCGGCACGGGGACAGCGGTGCCGAGTGGCTCTCCCGGTGGTTCGGTCCGCAGGTGTGCGAACCGGTACGCCTGCACGTCGCGGCGAAGCGCTACCTGTGCGCGGTCGAGCCCGACTACCTCAGCCGGCTGTCGCCCGCGTCGGTCTTCACGCTGTCGGTCCAGGGCGGCCCGATGAGCGCCGAGGAGGCGGAGGCGTTCGAGTCGCTGCCGTTCGCCGACGATGCGGTCGCGGTACGGCGCTGGGACGACCGGGCCAAGGATCCCTCTCGCGAAACCCCTCCGTTCGAGGAGTTCCGCCCATTGCTGGAAGGGTTACTGCGCCCGGCGTGACAGGGGGTTGGTCGCCACGGAGTTGTGCACCGAGAAGGCCATCGCGTCACCGAGGTAGCGGTCGTCCGACCACTCCACCGGGACGCCAGCCGGCTCCGTCGTACGGCGGAGGGTGCGGAGCAGCGGGTGGCCGGCCTCGACCTCGAGGAGTACGGCGTCCTGAGCGGTCGCGGCCATCGCGGACAGGACGTGGTCGGCGTGCTCGAAGCGGACCCCGCGGCCCTCGAGTGCGGAGGTGATCGAGCCGTCCTCCGGGTCGACGTCGGCAAGCAGCCGGCCGACCGCGTCCGGAAGGGTGGTCCGCTCGACCATCACCGGCCGCCCGTCGAGCAGCCGTACCCTCGTCATCACGTGCACGTCCGCCCCACGAGGGAGCTCGAGCTCGCGCCGTTCGTCTTCGGTCGCGGGTCGCTGGACGAACGAGACCAATCGCGCCGAGGGGGTCGAGCCGGCGGCGCGGGCGAACGCCGAGAAGCTCCGCAGTTCGTTGAAGCTCTGCACCTGGGTGGCCACCACGACGCGGCGGGCGCCTTGTCGGGAGGCGAGCAGCCCCTCTTCGCGGAGTACGGCGAACGCCTGCCGGACGGTGCCGCGCGAGACGCCGTACCGGTGGGCGAGCTCGCTCTCCGACGGCAGTGGCGTGTCGTCGAAGGCGCCGTCGGCGATCGAGCCTCTGAGCTCGGCGGCGACCCGGCGGTACAACACCGCGTCGTCACGCTGGTCGCCCACCGCCGTACCGTACCAACGGGAACGGGAGCGGGTAGTCAGCTGCCGGTGAAGGCGGTGACCCCGGTGAGGGTGGGCACGAAGATCATCGGGCCGCTGATCGTCGCGGACGGGAAGTGGGTCAAGGAGCCGGCGGCCGCGCGCCCGGCGACGGAGCCGTTGCCGAGCCTCAGCACGACCAGGTCACCGCTGTCCGCGTCGGCGACGTAGGCGTAGCCGCCCGCGACCACCGGGGAGCCGGAGAGGTTCGACGCCGTCCAGCCCCAGTGCATCGACGAGGCGGCCACCTTCAGCTGCCGGATGGAGTCGTTGCCCTTGCACGGCATCAGCAACGTCCGGGCGTCGACCCGGGCGGCGCCGCCGAACGCCGTGCAGCCGGTCAGGTTGGTCACCGCCGACCCGACCCCGCCCAAGGAGGGCCGCAGCAGGTAGACGGTTCCGCGCTTGCCGGCGATCACGATCCGGGTGCCCACGGTCACCGGTGACGACGACCCCAGGTCGAGGTCGCGAACGTTGTCGTTGCGCCACGTCGCCGGCGCGAACACCGACAGCCGGACCAGCTTGACCGGGCTCAGCTCGGTCACCGAGTCGCTGCGGTCCCACCTGCCGTTCAGCTGCGCGCCGTTCCCGCTGGCGACGTACACGTGACCGTTCCGCCCGACGACCGGGCCGGCGGGCGACCACATTCCCGCCTCCCGTGCGGTGGGTACGGCGTAGTGGTAGGTCCGGCCCCGACCGCCGACCGGCACCGACGTGGCGTACCCGACGTAGTTCGCGCAGTCGCCGGCCAGCCCGCCGAACGTGGTGATCACCCGTCCGTGCTCGACCAGCAGGGCCGACCGCTGTTGCTCGGCCTTGCGGTTCCGGTTAGGCAGCACGTCCAGGCTGCGGTGCCAGCGGGTCCTCCCGGTCGTCGCCCGGATCGCCCACAGGGTGTGGTGGCCGCCCTTGGTCTCGGCCACCACGAACACCGAACCGGTCGCCTTGTCATAGGCGGGGGTACCGGTGATCCCCAACGGGTCGATGT
Organism: Nocardioidaceae bacterium; assembly: GCA_050700795.1. Taxonomy (GTDB): domain Bacteria; phylum Actinomycetota; class Actinomycetes; order Propionibacteriales; family Nocardioidaceae; genus JBOHDW01. The sequence continues at coordinate 8,020 of JBOHDW010000105.1, forward strand.
TCCCGCAGGGCAGTCCGCTCAGGGGCTGCGCGGTGCCCAGGTGCCGTCGCCAGCGGACGGCGCCGGTGGAGGGGTTGAGGCCGTAGAGGTAGTTGCGCTCGGTCGCCACGATGAGCGACCCGCCGACCATCAGCGGCTCGCCGTACACGCTGCCCCGCAGGGCCTTCTTCCAGGCCCGGTGCAACGGGGGTACGACGGCCCGCGAGGCGTGCCCGGCGCGTTGGTTCGTGAGGTGGTAGGTCGGCCAGTTCGGGAACCCGCTGGCGGCGTACGGCGTGAGGTGCCCGGCGTCGTGGCCAACCGGGGACGAACACCCCGAGAGGAGCAGAGCGGTCGTCGCGCCGAGGGCCGACAGGGCGGTTAGCCTTCGTCTCACGCGTCCGATTGTGCCCCGTTGGGGCCGATTCGACGCTGGTGCGGCCGGTCGGATTATCAGCAGAACCTCAGCCTCCGATTTCCCGGATCACACCTGTCCTTGGCATCATGGGCAGTTGGACCCCTCGGACGGCGCCCCGGAACCGGCGAGAAGCCCGGCCCGGAAACGAAGCGATCCCACCAGCAGTCAGGACCCTCGATGTCACAGCACCGCGAGAAAGTGCCTCGGCACCGCGTGCTCAAGGCAGTGGGGATCACGATGGCCACGGTGCTGGTGGTGGTGATCGGGGTGGGGGTCCTGATCTACCGGCACCTGAGCGGCAACATCACCGGTGTCGACATGAACAGCGCGCTCGGCACGTCTCGTCCCAGTGAGATCGCGGAGCCGAACAAGCCGCACAAGGCGATGAACATCTTGTTGATCGGCTCGGACACCCGGCAGGGTCAGAAGGGCCACTTCGGGATCGTCGCTGGCGCCCGGTCCGACACCACCATCTTGATGCACATCAACGCCGACCGCACGCTCGCCTACGGCATCAGCATCCCTCGCGACTCGATGGTCCAGCGGCCGGCCTGCACGATGGCCGACGGAAGCGTGGACCCGGCCGGGCTGGACATGTTCAACGCCGCGTTCTCCATCGGCGGACCGACCTGCACCGTCAAGACCGTCGAGGCCCTGACCCACATCCGGATCGACCACTTCGTCGAGGTGGACTTCAACGGCTTCCGCGGCATGGTCGACGCGATCGGCGGCGTCGAGGTCTGCCTGCCGTACGCCGTCAACGACGACGTCGGGCACATCACCCTGCCGGCCGGCACCCACACGTTCGACGGGTTCCAGTCCCTGCAGTACGTCCGCGAGCGTCATGCGTTCTCGGGTGGCTCGGACATCGGCCGCACCTATCGTCAGCAGGCCTTCCTGGCCTCGATGGCCAACAAGGTGATCTCCGCGGGCACGCTGCTGAACCCGATCCGGCTCTATAAGTTCCTCGACGCCGCGACGAAGTCACTGACGACCGACACGGGGCTCAACTCGGTCGCCAAGCTCGCGTCGTTCGCCGAGCAGGTCAAGGGGATCGACCGCAAGAACATCCAGTTCATGACGGTGCCCACCGGGGCGTATCCTCCGAACCCGAACCGGGTCGAGTGGCTGCCCAGCGCCAACAAGATCTGGTACCGCATCCGCTTCGACGAGCGGCTCTCCAGGGCGTTCCGCGACCAGGTCACCACCGCAGCGGCCCAGTCCAAGCCCGGAAGCGGTGCGGCCCCGAACAAGCACCTGACGCCGCAAGAGGCGGCCGCCCGTGCGCAGCAGGCGCACAACAACGGGCTGTGCGCCTGATCTCGCGCCTCAGGCCACGACGAGCTGGTTCTTCCCGAGCACGGTGACGCCGTTCTCGCTGACCGTGAAGCCGCGTCGGCGGTCCTCGTCGTGGTCCACCCCGATCTCGGCCCCGTCGGGGACGATCACGAACTTGTCCAGGATCGCGTTGCGCACCACCGCGCCCTTGCCGATCGAGACGCCGTCGAACAGCACGCTGCGGTCGACGACCGCGCCGCTCTGCACGTAGGTGTCGTTCCCGATCACCGACTTCTCCACGGTCGCGCCCGACACGATCGAGCCGGGGCACACGATCGAGTCCCGCGCCGTCGCGTCGTCGACGAACTTGGCGCCGGGGAGCTGCGGGTGCGAGGTGAAGATCGGCCAGTCGGTGTTGTAGAGGTTGAAGATCGGCTCCGCCGAGACGAGGTCGAGGTGCGCCTCGTGGTAGGAGTCGATCGTCCCGACGTCGCGCCAGTAGTCGGCGTCGCGGGCCGTCGTACCCGGGACGACGTTGCGGCCGAAGTCGTAGACGCTGGCCTGCTTCTCACCCACGAGCATCGGAATGATGTCGCCCCCCATGTCCTTGCGTGACGAGGGGTTGGCCGCGTCGCGGTCGAGCGCGTCGACTAGGACGTCGGTGCTGAACACGTAGTTGCCCATCGACGCGAAGGTCTCGTCGGGGGAGTCCGGGAGACCCGGCGGCTCGGCGGGCTTCTCCAGGAAGTCGTCGATGTGTACGCCGTCAGCAGCCGTCTTGATCACGCCGAACTGCCACGCGTCCTTGCGAGGGACCCGGATCCCCGCGACGGTGACCCCGGCCCCGGTGTCGAGATGGTCCTGCACCATCTGCGCGGCATCCATCCGGTAGACGTGGTCGGCTCCGAACACCACGAGGATGTCGGGTCTCTCGTCGTTGATCAGGTTCATCGAC
>JBOHDW010000106.1:0-5226 GCA_050700795.1 Nocardioidaceae bacterium
CGTTACTACACCCCCGGCGCGGTCATCGCCCTGGGCGATGCGGTACAGCAGGGTCGGCGTGGCAGGTCGACGAAGCTGTTCAACGTCGCCCTCGGGATACTGGCCGAGGCCGAGTTCCGCCTGGGACGTTGGGACGACGCGGCCATCCATGCAGAACTTGCCGTGTCGCTGGCCGACGCCACCGACGAGTTCATCGCCGTAGTCCCGGCCCACGGCTCCGCGGCAGAGATCCACGCGGCTCGTGGCCGGTTCGCCGCCAGTGCCGAACACATCGACCGGGTCAGCGTGTTTGAGGCTGTGATGCCGGGGTGGGCGGTCAAGGTCCGGGCGGCGATGGCCCAGGCGTTCCTGGCGATCGCGAAGGACGACAGGGCGATGCTGCGGTCCGCAGGACGGATCTTGCTGTCCGAGCCGATCCGCTCCCACGTGTTGGCACGCCGCGAGGCATGGCAGTGGCGGGTGATGGTGGCCGAGGCCCAGTTGGCCGGTGGCGCCCTGGAGGAGGCCACCGAGACGGTCGCCGGGCTGGCCTCGGAGGTGCGTTCACTCGGGTTGGCTAACGCCGTTCCGGATCTGGCGCGGCTCACCGGTTCGCTCGCGGACGCACACGGACGTCATCAGGACGCTTTGGACGCGTACTCGATCGACGCCGTAGCGGCGGCCGCCGCCCAGTCCCCGCTTGCGGTGGCGCGTCTGGCCCTCGCCCGTGGAGAGCTCCAGGTGCGGGTAGGTGACCGGCCCACCGGTATCGCCTCGCTCGAGGCCGCCCGCACGGCATTCGCCGAGCTGGGCGCGGTGCCCTTCCTCGGCCGCTGCGAGGCGGCTTTGGCGGCCACGGGTGCCCTCACGCCGCGTGACGGCGGCCCACCGGGGCTCGATCTGAGCCCGCGGCAGGAAGCCGTCGCGCTGCTCGTCGCAGACGGGATGACCAACAAGGAGATCGCGAGCGAGCTCTACGTCAGCGTCAAGGCAGTGGAGTACCACCTCGGGCAGATCTACGCCCGAACAGGACTGCGGTCGCGCCGGGAACTCGGCGCCCGCATGCGAGCGGCAGCGAACCACCGCGGCTGACCTGGTCACGTGAAGAACCTGACCGGGTCATGATCGGCGACGCTGTCGGCAAGGCATTCAGCCTCGCGCCCTCGCCGTCGGACAGGAACCAACCGGAATGAGGCTCACTAAGAAACGCCGATCAATACCGCATAAGGCCGAGTCATTCGGACAATCGCTGGCCGTCCGTGAAGGGACCTCCTACGGAAACGCCCGACTTGCCGAGAGCGGAGGTTCGCCGATCTCACCTGCCTGGGGCTCGACAGAGGCCCATCGGGCTCATTGCGAGCCTCAGTCGCCGAGAGGTCGCGGAGGGTGACGCGCTGTTGTGGGTGCGAGCGGCGACCCGGTGCGGTCCGGTGGCTGGGTGTCGCCGCGAGTGTTGTGGACTGGCGGTTCCTCGCCCAGGCCGGCTTGGCGGGCCTTGATGATGGCGTCGGCGCGGTGGGCGAAGTGGAGCTTGTCGACTATCAGCGAGACATTGTTGGCAACGGTTTTGGGTGAGAGGAAGAGCTTGGCGCCGATCTCGGTGTTCGTCAGGCCCGCGGCGACGGAGTCGAGGATGTCGCGCTCGCGGTCGGTGAGTTCGGGGAACGGGCTTTCCCGCTGCTGTGGTCGAGCGAACCAGGTCCGCATGCGTTGGGCGAGCGCGGTGCCGAAGATGGCTTGCCCTTGTGCGGCAGACCGGACCGCGGCCACGACATCTGTGCCGTCGGAGCCTTTGAGCAAGTAGCCCGACGCGCCCGCCGCAACGGCCTCAAAGACCATCAGGTCGTCGTCGTACATCGTCAGCACCAGCACGGCCGTTGATGGCGATCTCGTCCGTACCTGTTTTGTAGCCTCGATGCCGTTCAACTCCGGCATCTGCAGGTCCATGAGCACGACATCGGGCTTCGTCTCAACACACACGCGGACAGCCTCCGCGCCGTCTGACGCCTCGCCGACGACCTCGATGTCTTTCTCGGCATCGATCACCGCCCGCATGCCCTGACGCACGAGCGGGTGATCGTCGACGAGCACGACGGTGGTCATTTCACTTCCTGGGGTAGGTCGCTTTGATGTGGAACCCGGATGGTCCAGAACTTGCGATGAAGGTACCGCCGAGCTCGATGGCTCGTTCGCGCATCGAGGTGAGGCCGACTCCGGCGTGCCAGGTGTCGACGACGTGTCCGTCATCCTCGACCGTGAGAACGATGGTGGTGCCGCTCGTGGCGAGTGCGACACGACAGTGTTGGGCGGCGCTGTGGCGGACGACATTGGTCACCGCCTCGGTCGCGGATCTGTAGATGGCGACCTCGACAGCCGCGGGCAGGGCCAGCTCTTCGTCGGCTCCGACCGTCACATCGAGGGCCGAATTCTGCACGAGGAACGCCAGATGCAGGCGCAGGGCGCCGGCGAGGCCGAGTTCGTCGAGCGCAGGAGGCCTCAGCCCGGACACGAGCCCCCGCAGGTCCGAGATGATCCCGGCCGAGGCGTGGCGGGCCGTGGCCAGGTGCTCGAGCGCCTTTTCGGGGTTGGTGGCCAGCTGTGCCTGTACGGCGTCGAGGTTGAGGCGCAGTCCGGTGAGTAGCGGGCCGAGCCCGTCGTGGAGGTCACGGCGCAGGCGGCGGCGCTCGTCCTCCTGGGCCTCGATCAGCGTTCGCCGTGAAACCAGGGGGCCGACGCGTCGGCGACTCGGGACGGGGTTCCCCGACCAGAGCTGGTATCGCAGTACGGGGATGACCAGCGTCGAGACGAAGATGAGGGGTTCGACGGCTCCAGAGTCGGGCGACAGCACTCCTGTGACGGCGAGCGGGAAGAGCAGCAGCGAGACGGCGACGCCTGCTGCCCTCCACTGCAGCTGCTTGCGCTCGATGCCCGTCGCGTGGAAGCAGCGGACGATGATCGCGATGCCGGCGAGGATCCCGAGCAGGATGAGCAAGGGGATCAGGACGATGGACGCGTTGGCGATGGGAGTGACCCAGGTGCCGTCGATGAACCGGTGGGCCGGCAGCCTCCTGCCGAGTTGGTCGACGTCGTTCCGCACGCTGTTGGCGAGGTAGTTACCGACCAGTCCGATCGGAATGCCGTAGCAAAGGGCGCGGTCGAGCCAATGCCCGAGGGTGCCCGATGGCCGACCCGACGGGAACCTGACGTTGACGATGCCTTCCACTGCGGTGGGTACCCATTGGAGGACGCCGAGACAGGCACCCCACACCGCCAGTTGCCCTCCACGCCCGTCGTAGGCCAGAGCGAGCGACGGCACGCCGATCCCCACCAGGGCGATGTCGGCAACAGCACCCAACCCCAGGATCCAGCCGAACCCGAGGTCTGGGCGGCGTGCAATCAGCACAGCACCGACAATCCCGAAGCAGAGCAGTTCGGCGACGGTGGTCAGCGGGTCGTTGAGGAGTCGACCCGCAGGTGTGCCCGCGCGGTCCAACCACAGCGCCGCAGTGGCGGCTCCCACCGACAGCACGAGTAGAGCCACCGCGATCGTGCTCGCGTGACGTGTGCTGAACCGTGGCGTTGAGGTCTCGATCCTCTGAGAATGCCCAAGGGGCGCTCGGAATGCCATCGGATCCCGGGTACTCGGGAAGGGTTCCCGGTACGTCGTGACCGGTTGCTCTGGGTCCGGGTGGCCCGCGGGGAGACCGTGGTCGGACTGATCCACTCCGGTGAGAGGAACCTCCATGGGAATCGCGAAATGGGCCGCCGTCGCGGTCACCGTCCTGATGGGCCTGGCCAACGTCGGCCTGGTCGCTGAGGACAACCTTGGCCTCAAGGTCCTCGGGCCCGTCCTGGGTTTGATGGCCATCGTTGCTGTCGTCGGCTGTGCCACCGGGAAGGCGTGGGGCACGACCGCCCTCATCGCTGTCGGCGCAGTGAACCTGGTCGGCTCCATCGTTGGCGCGATAGCCGGCTTCGACGGCTGGCCGGTGGGCATGGTGCTCTCGGTGCTCGCAATCGTCCTGGCCTCGGTAGCCCAGCCCGGCCTCCGGCGGGAGGTCACGTCATGAGCGCCGTCGTGGAGGCAGGCGAGCAGGCCAAAGCCCATGACGCTCGTCGCTTCTGGCGGATTCTCCTTGCCGTCGTCGTGCCGATCCCATGGCTGGCCAAAGGCATCCAGTACATCGTGCTGGAGCCGGACTACAACCACACTTCTGACCAGATCAAGTACGACCTGACCCACGAGGTCTACAAGTACCTGCAGTGGCTCGACGTGCTCTTCGTGGTCCTTGTCGTCCCGTCGATCCTCGCGATGGTCCTCGTCTCCCGCCGCGGCGCTCCTCGCCTCTCAGCCGCCGCAACCCTCTTGATGGGCGGCGGGTTCCTCATGGTCCTACCCCTCAGCATCGGCAGCGACCAGCTGGCGTGGATCGCCGCGCAGAACGGCCGCAACTCCGCCGTGATCGGTCAGTACCTCGACGACGCCGGCTCCGACCCACGAGCGGGCCTGGGCGTGCTGGGCTTCCTGGTCGCCATCGTCTTCGGCTCGATCCTGATCGCCCTCGCACTGTGGAAGAGCCAGGCCGTCGCCGGCTGGGCCGCCGCACTGGTCGGACTTGGTGGTGCGACGCACATCTTCATCGGCTCCTTCGGACACGTCGTCCACGGCGCAGGTCTGGTCGTGCTCGCAATCGGATGCGTTGCCGTCAGCCAACGGTTGCTCACGATGGGCGACGACGAGTTCGACCTGCCACCGGCGCATGCCAGCGGCTTTGAAGTGAAAGGCCCACCACCCATTCGGGGTTCCCAGCGGTGAAGGTCCGGATCCTGAAGCGCCACCTGGCCCTGACGGGGCCCGAGATCGAGGCACTGCTTGAGACCGCGGAGACCCGGCGAGATCGCTACGATGCGACACCATGCTCGGTTGCCAGACTCGGGGGCACCTGCGCGACGGCGTGACCGTTTGCGAAGCTTCCGACCTCTTATGGATATGCAGCTCGCTTGAGATGTACGTGCCGCACGTCAGGTCGGCAGCCTCATGATCACCGCCCTGCTCTACGTACGCTGCGCACGCGGCTCGGCTCTGCCGTCGGGTGACGCGTCAACTCGAGCAGCCACCGACGCCGGTCCGTCCGTGCCCTCCGGGCCGTTCGCGATCGACGTGACCGGCCCCCGGAGTGTGCCACAACGGGGATCGGCATGCGGAACAGCCGTGCTTCGTTCCGTGCGATCGGCAACGGCTGGATT
>JBOHDW010000107.1:0-5839 GCA_050700795.1 Nocardioidaceae bacterium
GGCCGCGGTCACCCCGACCGATCGCGCGAGCGCCGCCGCGGCGAGGGCGTCGGCGACGAAGTGCGGCGCCGGAGACGCGAGGTCGGCGATGGTGCCGAGCTCCGCGGCGCTGGTGGCACGGTCCGCGATGAAGGCCCGGTCGGCGAGCACGTCGTCGACGACCCCGATCATCCCGACCGCCGGTGTTCCCAACGTGAAGCCGATGGCCCGGGCACCCTCCACCACGTCTGCCTCGCGGACCAGTCGTTCGGTCACCGGGTCCTCGACGTTGTAGACGCAGGCCTTCTTGACCCGTTGGTAGATGCGGCCCTTGTCGGCGGCGTAGTCGGCCATCCCGTGCGGGCCGGCGTACCAGTCGAGGTGGTCCTCCGCCACGTTGAGCACCACCGAGGAGTCGGCCGACAGGCTCCGTGTGTAGTGCAGCTGGAAGCTCGACAGCTCGACGGCGTACACGTCGTACGGCGTGGGGTCCATCACCGCCTCGACCAGGGGCAGGCCGACGTTGCCGCAGGCGATGACGCTCAACCCCTCGGCGCGCAGCACCGCCTCCAGCATCTGCACCGTGGTGGTCTTGCCGTTGGTGCCCGTGACGCAGAGCCAGGCACCGGGGCGGTCCTGGTCGCGCAGCCGCCACCCGAGCTCCACCTCGCCCCAGACAGGAACACCGCGGCTCCCGGCCGCCGAGAGGGTCGGCGCGGACGGCGGTACGCCGGGAGAGGTCACCACGAGGTCGACGTCTTGCGGGAGGTCGAGGACCGCTTCGGCGCCGATGCGGACCTTCGCTCCCAGGATCTCCAGCAACGTCGCCTTCTCGCGCTGCTCGTCGGTTGCCGACTCCGCGAGCACGGTGACGGTGGCACCGACGTGCACGAGGTTGTCGGCGGCCGCGAAGCCCGAGGCCCCGATCCCCACCACGACCGCGTGGACGCCGTCCCACGGATGGTGCCGGCTCAGCGCGTCCGGGTCCGGGCGGCCTTCCGGCGGGCTCATGTGCCGACGACCCCGCCGGCTACCCACTCGGCGTAGAAGACGCCGAGACCGGCCGCCACGCACAGTCCGGTGATGATCCAGAACCGGATCACGATGGTGACCTCGTCCCACCCGCCCAGCTCGAGGTGGTGGTGCAGCGGTGCCATCCGGAAGATGCGTCTGCCCTTGGTGAGCTTGAAGAACCCGACCTGCAGGATCACGGAGAAGGTGATGATCACGAACAGGCCGCCGAGGATCGCGAGCAGGAACTCGGTCCGGGTCAGCACCGCCAACCCGGCGAGTGCACCGCCGAGCGCGAGCGAGCCGGTGTCGCCCATGATGATCTTGGCCGGGGAGGCGTTCCACCACAGGAAGCCGAAACAGGCGCCGGTGATCGCGGCGGCGACCGCGGCCAGGTCGAGCGGGTCACGCACCTCGTAGCACTTCGGGCCGGGCCTCAGTGCGCACCACTGGTTGTTCTGCCAGATGTTCACCAGCGTGTAGGCGCCGAAGACCATCGTCGATGCACCGGTGGCGAGCCCGTCGAGCCCATCGCTCAGGTTCATCGCGTTGCTCGACCCGGCGATCAGCAGCAGGATCAGCACCACCGCGAGGAAGCCCGGCAGGGTCCAGCCGGGAAGATCGCGGATGAACGACACGGCTCGAGACGCCGGGGTCTCGCCGCGGTCGTCGGGGCGCAGCAGGGCCAGCCAGCCGAAGATCACCGCGACGAGGACCTGCCCGGCGATCTTGGCCTTGCTGCGCAGTCCGAGGCTGCGCTGCTTCGCGATCTTGATGTAGTCGTCGAGCCAGCCGACCGTGCCCAGTCCGACGAGCAGGAAGAGCAGCAGCAGGGCGGAGTACGACGGGGTCTCGCCGGTGATCAGCTTGGCCACGAAGTAGCCCAGCACGACGGACGCGATCATCACCAGCCCGCCCATCGTGGGCGTCCCGCGCTTGGTGTGATGGGTCGTCGGACCGTCGTCTCGGATCAGCTGGCCGTAGCCGCGGGCGGTGAACGCGCGGATCGCCACCTGGGTGCCGAGCATGGTCAGGATCAGCGACAGGCCACCGGAGAGCAGGATCGCCTTCATCGACTGCTCTCCTTGTCCTGGTTGCCGAGCCCGTCATCGAGCACCGCTTGCGCGACCCGCTCGAGCCCGGCCGCGCGCGAGGCCTTGACCAGCACCACGTCGCCCGGTGCGAGATGGCCCCGCAGCCAGGTCAGCGCGGCCTCGTGGTCGGGGACCTGGACCGATCGCCCGCGCCAGGAGCGGTCCCGGACCGCTTCCCGGTGCAGTGGCCGGGCCGGCTCCCCGACCACCAGGAGCCGGTCGATGGCCAGATGCACCGCCAGTCTGCCAACCTCCTCGTGCTCGGCACGACTCGACGCGCCCAGCTCACGCATCTCGCCGAGGACCGCGATCGTGCGCCCCGGGCGACCGTGTCCGATCTCGGCGAGCGTCTCGAGGGCGGCCCGCATCGAGGCCGGGTTCGCGTTGTAGGCGTCGTTGATCACGGTCACCCCGTCGGCCCGCTCGCTGAGCTCCATCCGCCAGCGCGAGGCGTTGACCGCCTCGGACAGGGCCGTGCCCACCGTCTCGAGGCGCATGCCCAGCACCAGGGCCACGGCGGCGGCGGCCGCCGCGTTGGCGGCCTGGTGCGCCCCGATCAACCGCATCCGCACGTGGGTGGAGGCACCCGAGGCGCCGAGGTCGAAGCTCGGCCGGTCGAGCTCGTCGCGGCTCAGGTTCGACAGACGTACGTCGGCCGTGTCGGCGTTCCCGAAGGTGACCGTGCGCGCACTCGTCCGCGACGTCATCGCCGCGACCAAGGGGTCGTCGGCGTTCAGCACCGCGGTGCCCTCGGCGGAGAGCGCCTCGACGAGCTCGCCCTTGGCCCGGGCGATCGCCTCGGTCGACCCGAACTCACCCAGGTGGGCCAGCCCCACGTTGAGCACCAACGCCACGTCGGGTCGGGCGATCTCGCACAGGTAGCGGAGGTGGCCGATCCCGCGAGCGCCCATCTCGAGCACCAGGAAGTCGGTCTCCGGCGCGGCCCGCAGGACGGTCAGCGGCAGCCCCAGCTCGTTGTTGGCCGACCCTCGCGTGGCCACCACCGTCCCGGCTTCGCGCAGCACCTGCGCGAGCAGGTCCTTGGTGCCGGTCTTGCCCTGCGACCCCGTCACCGCGACCACCCGGGCCGGCAGCCGCTCGAGCACCCCGTGGGCGAGCCTGGCCAGAGCCGCCTGCGGCTCGTCGACGACGACGGTGGGTGCCTCGGTGGGCCTCGTCCCGAGGACGGCGACGGCGCCGGCCTCGACCGCAGCCGGCGCGAAGACGTGGCCGTCGACGCGCTCGCCGACGATTGCGACGTACAGGCCGCCCGGCTCGGGGAGCCGGCTGTCGACGAACGCGGGTCCGGTGACCACCACCGACCCGTCGCCGTGAACGGTGCCGCCGGTGATCGCGGCGATCACGTTGAGGGACATCGCGATCATCGGCAGGCCTCGATCTCTTCGAGGAGCACGGTCCGGTCGTCGAACGGATGGACGGTGCCGAGCACCTCCTGACCGCTCTCGTGACCCTTCCCCGCGACCACGACGGTGTCTCCCGGGGTGGCCAGCGAGACCGCGAGCCGGATCGCCAGGCGCCGGTCGCCGACCTCGTGCACGTCTGCGGTCGCCTCGGCCGGGACCCCAGCCAGCAGCTGGGCCCGGATCTCGGCCGGCTCCTCCGATCGGGGGTTGTCGTCGGTGATCACCACGACGTCGGCCAGCGCGGCCGCGGTCGCCGCCATGATCGGTCGCTTGCCGGCGTCGCGGTCACCGCCGGCCCCCAGCACGACGATCAGCCGCCCCCGTGTCTGCGGGCGGACGGCGGTCAGCGCCGCGGCGACGGCGTCCGGCTTGTGGGCGTAGTCCACCAACGCGAGGAACTCCTGACCGGCGTCGACCCGCTCGAGCCGACCCGGCACCCCTCCCGAGGTGGCCATCGCTTCGGCGACGGCGCGTGCGTCCAGACCCGCCTCGCCGCAGGCCGCGATGGCGCACAACGCGTTGCTCACGTTGTAGTCACCGGGCAGCGGGACCCGGGCCGGGAAGGCGCCGGTCGCCGACTCGACCGAGAAGCCGGTCCCGGTCCCATCCGGCTCCAGGGCGACGGCCCGCCAGTCGACGCCGGCACCCCGCCCGAACGAGGCGGTCGGGAGCTCGGCCCGGTCGAGCAGTCGCCGGCCGTGCTCGTCGTCGGCGTTGACCAGGGCGCGCCTCGACCGTTGGGGGGTGAACAGGGCGGCCTTCGCGGCGAAGTACGCCTCCTGCGTGCCGTGGAAGTCGAGATGGTCGCGACCGAGGTTGGTGAAGCACGCGACGTCGTACACCACGCCATCGACCCGGCCCATGACCAGCGCATGGCTGGACACCTCCATCGCGCAGACCCGGACACCGTGCTCGACCATCACCGCGAACAGCGCGTGCAGGTCCGGTGCCTCGGGGGTGGTCAGGGCGGTCTTCACGTCCCGTCCGTTGATGCGGGTCCCGACCGTGCCGATGACGGCGGCGGGGACCCCGGCCCCCAACAGCGCCCCTTCGGCCAACCGGGTGGCGGTGGTCTTGCCCTGGGTGCCGGTGACCCCGATCAGGGTCAGCCGCGACGCAGGGTCGCCGTACACGAGGCCGGCGAGGCCACCCACCACCGCGCGTGGTGCCGCCACCACGAGGACCGGCACCCGGAGGTCGACGCAGAGCCGCGCCCCCTCGGGGTCGGTCAGCACGGCCACCGCGCCGGCCCGCACGGCCGCCTCGGCGTACGACGCGCCGTGCGCATGTGACCCGGACGCCGCGACGAACAGGTCGCCGGGCCGGACCCGCTCGGAGGCCAGGGTGAGCCCGGTGACCACGACGGTGGGGTCGGCCGCGAGCAGCTCGAGCAGTGCCTGTCCGGACCGGTCGGAGAGCCACTCGGCGACCGCGCCGAGCGGGGTCCGAGGTGGCGCCGCCGGTCGGGTGGAGATCACGTCGGACACGGCCGGAACGTTACTCGGCCGCGAGGTGGCGACCGGCCATGTGCCCGGTCACCAGGTCAGCGGCGGCGTCTTGTCCATCCGCCCGCTCGGAGGGACGGCGTACTTCTGGAGCAGGTAGCTCATCGTCTTCTGGAAGACCGGGCCCGCGACCGTGCTCCCGTATCCGTGGGTGACGTCGTCGACCACGACGTAGACCACGAACCGCGGCGACTCGGCGGGGGCGAACCCGGTGAACGAGACCGTGTGGTGGTTGGAGTAGCAGTGGCAGGCCTGGTCGACCCGCTGGGCGGTTCCGGTCTTGCCGGCCACGTTGTAGCCGGCGATCGCGGTGTTGGGTGCGGTGCCTCCCGGCTTGGTGACCGTCTCCATCATCTCGGTCTCGAGGTGGGCGGCCCGCTTGCTGATCACTCGGTGGCGCGGGCTGACGGCCGACCCGACCACGGTGCCGTCGTTCGTGGTCGCCCGCCCCTTGATGAGGCTCGGCGCGACGTACACCCCGCCGTTGGCCACCGTGTTGATCGCCGCGGCCATCTGTACGGCGGTCACCGCGACGCCCTGGCCGAAGGCGATGTTCGCCTTGTTGATCGGCAGCCAGGTCTTCCAGTTCGCGAGGGAGCCGGCGCTCTCTCCCGGGAGCCCGACGTTGGTGGGTGACCCCAGGCCGAAGCTGCGCAGGTAGTCGTAGAGCCGGTGGTCGCTGATGCGCGAGGACGCGATCACCGCGCCGATGTTGGACGAGCGCGCGATCACGCCGGTCAGGGTCAGCCGCCACCTGCCGTGGGCAACGTCGTCGTGAATGACCCGGTCGGTCACCTTCAGCTGGGGCGGCACCAGGATCCTGGTC
>JBOHDW010000108.1:0-3568 GCA_050700795.1 Nocardioidaceae bacterium
CGCCCTGCGCATCATCGATGAGGAACGAGCCACCTATTCGGTCAAGTTGGGCGAGTTCATCCTCGTCGCCACTGTCGTCCTGGCCGAACTGCTCGCCATCGCACCCCCGGTGGCAGCCGACCTCGATGCCATTCACGAGGAATGTGAGCTTGCCTTCTCCAACAGAGACGCCGCCGCCCTACGAGATGCGTGGCTTGCCAGACTCGCCACGAACCCCCAAGGAGGAGCGTAGAAGCCTCACGCCCTTCGAGAGCCTCGAGCCGGCTCGGGCGCGCCAATGAAGCTGTGGGGTCCGCGAACCCACCGCCTGCTACTACTTCGACCCCGTGGCGCGAAGGGCTCTTGAGATGGGCTCGAGCGAAGCGGTCAGCTGGTCGCGCTCGAGTGGTGCCAGTCCGTCGTACGGAGCTTGCGCGAGGGCGTCGGTTAGTGCCTCGATCCGAAACTTGGTCATACGCCCGGCGTCGGTGAAGCGGCCGGAGTCATCGAGGAGACCGCGGTCGCGCAAGCCGTCCATGACCTGGGCCAACCGGGCCCCGGGGAGGTGGTGGATCCGGCCGAACGACTCCGCCGGGTAGATGCCCATGTCGAGGGCGCTGAGCACGTGGGCCTCGGTCCCGCCGATCCGCTCCGAGACCAGGGCAGCGATGTGGCCGTCCCCGCGGTGCTCGCGAAGCATGTTGGCCGCGTGCCAGAGCCGGGCCACAGGCTCCTCGGGCATCGGGAGGGCGCGGAGCGCGGCGTACATGACGCGCCCCTCGGTCGGGGCGCTTGTCGCTCCTTTGGCGAGGAGCTCCGCGGCGCGCGCGAGCCCGGGAGTCTCGACGAGCTCGCGGAGGATCCGCCGCAGCGCCGCCACGCAGCCCCGCTCACGCGCGGCGTGCGCCGCCTCGGGTGTGGTCGTGTCCCAGACCTTGGGGACGTGGCGGGCCACCTCACCCTCGGCGAAGCTGTAGAAGGCCGCGTGGACCACCTCGGCCGGGACCCGTCCGAGCGGCGCGGAGCGTCCCGCGAAGTAGCCGTCCCAGTAGTTGCGGAGGCCGAGCTCCGCCATCGACTCCTTCGGCTCCTCGGAGAAGAAGTTGACCAGCGAGATCGGCTCGGTGAGCTCGAAGAAGCGGCGGGCGACAGGCTCCGGACGCTGCATCTGTGTCAACTCCTATGGTCGTGTCGGCGCCCTCGTGGACGGCCTTCACCAGTCCTACGAAGAGATCCGACCGGCGCGCATGTCCATCAACCGGCCGAGCACCCGCGAGCCGTGGGCGCGCAGGCCGTCGTGCTCGAACTCATTGGTCACCCAGGTGCGGACGTTGCCCACGCGGCGCGCGGTGTCGAGCTGGAGCTGGGCGTCGACGTACATGTCGTCGTGGTAGATGGCGGCAAGGACCGGCACCTCGTTGGCGGCTAGCCGGTCGACGTCGTACAGCGGTCCCCAGTCCTCGTACGCCGCCAGCAGGTCGGCCGCACCCTTGAACGGTTTCAGCGCCAGGATCTCGTCGAACATCCAGCTGTAGAACATCTCGCCCGTGAACAGCAGCGGGTCGTGGTGTTCGCCGAAGTTGGGGTACTGCGCCATCGCCCGCTCGGCGGCCCACGCGCTGGCGCCGCTACCCGGCTGGCCGTAGACGTATTCCTGGAGCGCGAAGAGCGGTCCAGCGACGTGTGCGGTGAGCTCATGGACACCGTGAAGGAAGACGTCCGAGAGCACCTGCCCGTGCCACGCCTCCTCCAGCAGCCAATGCAGCCGTTCGTACCCGTCGCTCATCCCGAACGCGCCGCCGAGCAGCCGCAACCGACGCGTGGTCAGCCGGTCGCCGTCGGGCAGCTCGACCACTTGTGCGTCCAGATGATCCGCGATCCGGCGTACCAGCGCGGCGTCTTCGGCGTAGCGCGTGTAGAACTCGGCATTCTTGGCGGCCACCCGAGGGTAGGTGCGTGCGTAGACATCGTCGGCAGTCGCGGTCAGGCCGGGGAGCCCGCCGGTGACGTAACAGGCATCGAGTCCCTCCGGTGCGAGTGAGAGATAGGCCATCGTGACGAAGCCCCCGTAGCTCTGGCCGAGGGTCTCCCAGGTCCGGCCGCCGGCGACCCGGTCGCGCAGCACCTCGGCGTCGCACACGATGCTGTCCGCTCGGAACAACCGGAGGTACGCCGCGATCTCCGCATCGGTCATGCCCTCGACACCGTGACGGGTCAGCGGCGTGCTGCGGCCGGTGCCTCGCTGGTCGAGCAGCAGCACCCGGTGCGTGCGGGTCGCCTGCTCGAGCCACCCGTCACGCCCGCCACCCGGACGCGGAGACTTCCCGCCCGGGCCACCCTGGAGAAACAGCAGCCACGGAAGCTCCTCGTCCTCGCGGCCGGCGGCCATCACCTCGCGCGCGAACACCTCGATCGTGCCGCCCTGATCCGGCGAGGAGTGGTCGAGAGGAACTGCAACGACGTGATCGGTCATTGAGAAACCAGGAATCCGCGTCGTGGCCATGCGCCCCAGTCTGGCCCGCCGCCCCGGCACGGAGAAAGCGACGGGCGTAGAGTCGGCGCAAGGCGGCGGGCACCTGCCCTCTCCCTCGGCGAAAGCCGAGATGGTGAAGTCCCGCGGTTGCGCTTCTGGTGATCGACACGACGAACCTACCGGCGGTCCCGGGCAATGGAGAGGCCCCGTCCGGACATATCGCTGGTGAGGAGTTAATCGTGATGCTTGTCGAAACCGACCCCAAGTCCATGGCATCGCGTTTGCGGAAGCGCCTTGCCAAAGAGGGCACCGAGATCACCCAAGGCCAGGCCCTCGAGATCGTGGCCGGGCAACTGGGTTACCGCGATTGGAACACCTGCGCCGCAGCCCCGACGTCTGCGCCGGCCCCGTTAACCGTCCCGATACTCCGGACCTTTCCGGGCGAGGAGGCGCGTCGCTTCTATCTCGACTTCCTCGGTTTCGCGCTCGACTGGGAACATCGGTTCGGCGAGGGTATGCCGCTGTATCAGCAGGTGTCTCGCGCCGGCTGTGTGCTGCACCTGAGCGAGCATCATGGCGATGCCACACCCGGCTCCGCGGTCCGGATCGAGATCTCGGACGTCCGGCGGCTACAGCGGGAGCTCGCCGAGAGCCCGATCTACCCGCTGCGCATCGGCCTGAGCAGCGAATCGTGGGGCGACGACTTGGCAGTTCCCGACCCCTTTGGGAACCGGATCATCTTCCACACGCCGGGGTCAACTACCGGAAGACCCAGCCGGCGGGCCTGAGCCCTCACGGCGTCAGATCCGTTACGGAACAACCCGTTCTTGTCAGCCTCGAGCCAGGTCCGCGCGGATCGCTCGGGGCAACTGCGCGACGACAAGGTCATAGGAATCCGCGATCAGGCCGCGCACCACGTCGTCCTCCACTGAGCCGTCGAGGGACACGGTGTTCCAGTGCCGCTTGTTCTGGTGGTAGCCGGGTTCGATACCGGGGTATGCCTGGCGTAGTTCGAGGGCCAGCGCAGGGTCGCACTTGAGGTTGACCGACCCGGACTCCGCGGACAGCGGCACCAAGGCGAACATCTTGCCGCCGACCTTCATCACCGCCACATCC
>JBOHDW010000109.1:0-3489 GCA_050700795.1 Nocardioidaceae bacterium
GGGCAAGAGCCCGGTTGGCCCGAACGACGGTCCCGCTCGAGGTGAGGGTGGCCATCCCGATCTCGGCACGATCGAACAACTCCCGAAAGGGCTGTACATGCTCGGACAGGACCGTTTGCTCCTGGGCCCTGGCCGTCTTGTCGAGCCCGCCCGGACGGTCGGGTTCTTCGGAGGGGTCATGCAGCAGGCTCATCACGGGTCGGCCTCCACCGGTCGACTCCATCAGGATCGACAAGAGGCGTCGGGGAAGATCGTCCAAGTTGATCGACTTCTCGATGAAGTCGGCAACTCCCAGTTCGCGGGCCCGATCGACGAGCCCCTTCTCCTCGAACCCCGTGAACATCACCACCTTCGTCGAGGGCGACACGACCTGGATGATGGGAAGCGCCTCGATGCCGTCCACTCGTGGCATCGAGGTATCCAACAAGAGCAACGCAGGCTGATGCTGATGGGCCAAGATGATGGCCTCATCGCCATCCTCTCCTTCGCCGACGACGTCGAATCCCGACGCGTGCAGTCGCCGGCGTACGAGCGAGCGGACCTCCCTCGAGTCGTCGACCAGCACGACGGAAGGCCGCGGATCCTCTGACACGCCAGTCACAGGCCCCAGTTACCCGATTTCGCACGGGGCATGTTCATCGGGCCCCAAACGCTGCTGCCGGCTCTCCAGCGAGTCCCGCCACGGCCTTGATGAATGGTCCGGCCGACTTCGGGGTACCGCAGGGTATCTGAAAGCGGTGATCACATTGCTCGAGAACCACCTCGAGGCATCGTTCGTGTTCGTGCTGGTGTTCGTCCTGCTGTTCCTCGCCTCGATGTCCGGCCTGCTCTTCTTCATGGTCTGGATCGAGCAGCTGGGCGCTGAGAGTTGGAGGCCGTCTTGGTTGGACCGGCGCCGTCTGGCTCGGGTGAGCGTTGCGGTTCCTCGACAAGGTGTCGCCAGCCAGACCACCAGGGAGCCTCCTTCCGTGTCCTAGGTCGAGAGTCCGAACTAGAGGTGAGGTCGACGTGAGCCAGGCGAGTGCTGCGGGCCGCCATGGGGGCGGTATGCCGACCGATGGGGAGCGCCAACTTCGCATCCGCCGGCATCTGGCTCGTGCGGGGAGGCGTTGGGCCGCTGCCACGCGCGAACGATCGAAGGCGCTCGACGAGTTGACCTCCGCGGTCGGTGATGCCGACTCCCTGGGCTCGGCCGAGCTCGCCCAGTTGGCCGGCATGTCGCTCAGCGGGATCCATGCCGTCCAGGCTCGGGATCCTCGGGTCGATCGCGGAGATCGTAGTTGATTCTGTGGGTGGCTCGGACCGATCAGCGCAGGTCGACGATCACCGGGGCGTGATCGCTGGGGCCTGGCTTCGACTCGTCGAGCCGCTCAGCGCGGTCGATGAACGCTCCGGTTACTCGGGCGGCAAGCGCGGGCGATCCCAGGACGAAGTCGATCCGCATCCCTCGGTTCCGGTCTGATCTGGACCGGTAGTAGTCCCAGTACGTATAGACCCCCGGGCCTGGCAGGTAGGGCCGCACCACGTCGGCGTACCCGGCGTCGACGATGGAGCCGAAGGCGGCTCGCTCGGGAGGGGTGACGTGCGTGCTGTTCGCGTACGCCGCCATGTCGAAAACGTCCTCGTCGTACGGCGCGATGTTCCAGTCGCCGACCAAAGCGACCTGCCGAGTGGGCGACTGCTCGAGCCAGCCGAGGGCCGTCTTGCGCAGGGCGGCCAGCCAGGCGAGCTTGTAGACGAGGTGCGGGTCGCCGATCGCCCTGCCGTTGGGGACGTACAAGGACCAGATCCGCACACCGCCGCAGGTCGCACCGATCGCGCGCGCCTCGGTTGCGGCCGGCTCTCCCCACGTCGGCATGCCGGCGAACCCGCGCTCGACATCCTCGATCCCGACGCGGCTGACGAGTGCGACACCGTTCCACTGGCTCAGGCCGTACGTCGCGACGTCGTACCCCATCGCCTCGAGGCCCATCACCGGCCACTGGTCGTCGCGGGCCTTCGTCTCCTGCAGCGCGAGGACGTCGATCTCGTGCCGTCGCAAGAACGCCTCGACACGATCGATGCGCGAGCGGACGGAGTTCACGTTCCAGGTCGCGATGCGCACGCGGCCAACCCTAGGCTCGAGGGCGCGGCCGGTCGTGACCGGGAAGCCATCCGCTCGATCGGGTGGATTCGTGAAGGGCAGCCGGCCGCCCGTAGACTCCCGGCCCGTGGCACTCACCATCGGTATCGTCGGGCTCCCGAACGCGGGCAAGTCGACGCTGTTCAACGCGTTGACGAAGAACGACGTGCTGGCCGCGAACTACCCGTTCGCCACCATCGAGCCAAACGTCGGCGTGGTCGGCGTACCCGAACCGCGGCTGGCAGTCCTCGCCCGGCTGTTCGACGCGGCGCGCGTCGTACCGGCCACCGTGGAGTTCGTCGACATCGCCGGGATCGTCCGGGGCGCCTCCGAGGGTGAGGGGTTGGGCAACAAGTTCCTGTCCCACATCCGGGAGTCGTCGGCGATCTGCCAGGTGACCCGGGTGTTTCGCGACGACGACGTGACGCACGTCGACGGTGAGGTCAACCCGGCGAGCGACATCTCCACGATCCAGACCGAGCTGATCCTGGCCGACCTGCAGACCGTCGACAAGGCACTGCCTCGGCTCGAGAAGGAGGCCCGCGGACATAAGGAGCTGGCCGTCGTCGTGGCCGCGGCGGGCGAGGCGCAGACCGCGCTTGAGGCCGGTACGCCGATCAGCGCGACGACTATCGACCGGTCCCTCATCCGCGAGCTGATGCTGCTGACCGCGAAGCCGTACCTCTATGTGTTCAACTGCGACGCCGATGAGCTCGCCGACGTGGAGTTGAAGGAGCGGATGCGTGCGCTAGTCGCTCCCGCCGAGGCGATCTTCCTGGACGCGAAGTTCGAGGCCGAGCTGGTGGAGCTCGATGACGACGACGAGGCCCGGGCGATGCTGGCCGAGATGGGCGTCGAGGAGCCCGGCCTCGACGTCCTCGCGCGCGTCGGCTTCGACACCCTGGGACTGCGGACCTACCTCACGGCCGGGCCCAAGGAGGCCCGCGCGTGGACGATCCCGAAGGGCGCCACCGCCC
This sequence comes from Nocardioidaceae bacterium, assembly GCA_050700795.1. Taxonomy (GTDB): domain Bacteria; phylum Actinomycetota; class Actinomycetes; order Propionibacteriales; family Nocardioidaceae; genus JBOHDW01. Next base: position 3,100 of record JBOHDW010000109.1, read on the forward strand.
CCGAGGCCGCCGGGGTTATCCATACCGACTTCCAGCGCGGGTTCATCAAGGCCGAGATCGTGTCGTACGACGACCTCGTCGCGGCCGGCTCGATGGTCGCCGCCAGGGCGGCCGGCAAGGTACGGATGGAGGGCAAGGAGTACGTCATGCAAGACGGCGACGTCGTGGAATTTCGATTCAATGTCTAGACGCGTTCCGCTTCAATGTGTAAAATCCCAGTTCAGAGACTCAATTAGTCCCTCGCGCCCCGTTCGTGCCCCCGTCAGGGGCGAGGACCTCCTGAGTGAGCACTGCGGCGGCCTTTCTGGTCTTGTCCTCAGCGGAGGGGCAAAGGTGGCTGTAGGTCTCCAACGTGGTGCTGGCCTTTGCGTGCCCCAGTGCCCGCTGGAC
>JBOHDW010000110.1:0-2047 GCA_050700795.1 Nocardioidaceae bacterium
GTCCTCGGCCTCCGGGCGGACCAGCGCCGCGGCACCCGGGCCGTGCCGATCGGCCGGGAGGACGTGCTGCGTCAGGCCACGGACCACGGCGACCGGACGGCGCCGGAGCTTGCCCTTCACGAGGTCCGCGGCCGCGGCGACCTCGTCGGCGATCGCCGGGGCGGTCACCACGAGCGAGTTGCCGTGCGGGTCGAGGCGCCCGGCGTACGCGTCGCTCGGCAGCAGCCCGGCCACCCCGATCGCGATGTCCGTCTGGCCCATGCGCCAGGCCCTGCCCGCCGTGTCGCTGATCACCACCGCGACGTTCCGCCCGGTCACGTCGCGCAGCCGGGTCCGCAGGTCACGCGCGTCCTGGTCCGGGGCGCGGGGGAGCAGCACCAGCGTGCCCGGGTCGGTGTTGGACGCGTCGATACCCCCGGCGGCGAGCACCAGTCCCTGGCGGGTGCGCACGATCGTGGTCGCGCCACGCGTGGCCACCACCCGGTCGGTCTCCCCGGCGAGCGCGTCGGCTCGGTCGCCGGGTCGTACCAGCCCCGCGGCCTTGCTGACCACCTTGCTGGTGATCACCACGATGTCCTCGTCCTCGAGCGCGACCAGAGCGGCGACAAGCCGGGCCAGATCGTCGCCGCGGCCTATTTCGGGAAGGCCCTCGACCGGAAGGACCCGCAGCTCCTCGGTCACAGGCCCACCAGCGCCAGCGCGGCGGCGGCCATCTTCGCGGTTGCCGCCTCGTCGGTCATGAGCAGCGGCACCGCCTCGCAGCGCAGACCGGACGAGCGCACCCGGGCCACGTCTCCCGCGTCGGCGAGGTCGACCAGCCACGCGTCGAGCACGCCCTCGGGCCGGGCTCCGTAGTGCTCGGCGACGGCGGCCGCGCCCACCTCGATGCCCACGGCGCGCAGCAGCTGCTCGGCCATCCCGCGCACGTGGTGCCCGGCGACGATGGGCGAGAGCCCCACCACCGGGGCGGGGGTCTCCCGCAGCGCGTCACGGATGCCGGGAACCCCGAGGATGGTGCCGACCGAAACCACCGGGTTGGAGGGCGGCAGGATCACCACGTCGGCGTCGTGGATGGCCGCCAGCACCCCCGGCGCCGGCTCGGCGTCGGCGATGCCGACCGGGACGACCGCCCGGGCCGGGACCTCTGCGTGCAGCCGGACCCAGTACTCCTGGAAGTGGATCACCCGCCGACCCGACGGTTCGGTCTCGTCGTCGACGACGATGTGGGTCTCGACCCGATCGTCGCTCATCGGCAGTAGCGTGACCCCCGGTCGCCACCGTTGGCACAGCGCGGCGGTGACGTCGGAGAGCGGGTAGCCGGCCTCGAGCATCTGGGTGCGGACAAGATGGGTGGCCAGGTCCCGGTCGCCGAGGCCGAACCAGGTCGGTTCCACGCCGTACGCCGCCAGCTCCTCCTTGGCGTGCCACGACTCGTCGGTGCGCCCCCAGCCGCGCTCGGTGTCGATGCCGCCGCCGAGGGAGTACATCACGGTGTCCAGGTCGGGGCAGACCTTGAGCCCGTGCAGCCACAGGTCGTCGCCGGTGTTGGCGACCACGGTGACCGTCGTACTCGCGCCCACGTCGGAGAGGTGTCGCAGCAGTCCTTGGAGGAACCGGGCCCCGCCGACGCCCCCCGACAGCACCGTGACCGCGTCCATGGCCGACATCCTTGCTCGGACCGGTCCCTATAGCAGACCCGGGCTTGACTTTCGGCGCACGACAGACGTGTAATTCCAACAGTGTTCTTCGTTTTGGTCACACGGCCGGAACTTCGGCACTACCGTGAAGTCAACGCAGCAAGTGAACGCGCCCGGTCCCGGGCGCAAGGGTCGAAAGGGCGATGGCCGTGCGAGAGCTCTACCTGCTCGAACCGGACCCCGAGGAACTGGGCTGGCAGGAACGCGCGCTGTGCGCGCAGACCGACCCCGAGGCCTTCTTCCCAGAGAAGGGTGGCTCCACCCGAGAGGCCAAGCGGGTCTGCCTGACCTGCGACGTACGGGGGGAGTGCCTCGAGTACGCCCTGGCTCACGACGAGCGCTTCGGCATC
>JBOHDW010000111.1:0-2695 GCA_050700795.1 Nocardioidaceae bacterium
CGGCCTCGGTGGCCGCTCGGGTCAGGCTCCACCACACTGCGGCCGTCTCGAGGGTGCGTTCGGGCAGGTCCAAGGGTTCCTCGCCGATGACCTCACCTCCGGGCGACCGGCGCTTCAGGTACGACACCACCTGGCGCACGACGCGCACGTCGCCCAGGCTGACCCGGGCGGCGCCCCACACCTGGTGCGTGCGCTCGCGCAGGACGGACAGGTCGGTCACCTCGCGTGCCGAGGTGGAGAACTCTGGCGCGTCGGGGTGGAGCACCGCGACGTTCTCCTCGAGGTCGAGGGAGTCCACCAAGTAGGTCTCGCCGAGGTGGAGGTAGACCGCTCCGGGGTGGACCGCGGAGTGGGCCGAGTGCTGGTCGACGGTGCCGATGAGCCGGCCGGTTCCGGACTCGACCAGTCGGACCGGCGCGCCACCGCTCGATCGGATGTCGGCCAGGTCACTCGCCCGGCGCTGGTCTGTCCAGTACCAGCCACCGGCGCGACGTCGGAGCAGCCCCGCCGCGACCAGGGCGTCGAGCCCGGGTCGCGCCGAGGGACCGAAGAGCTCAAGGTCCGGCTCGGTCAACGGCAGCTCGGCCGCCGCCGCGCACAGATGGGGGCCGAGTACGTACGGGTTGTCGGGGTCGAACACGTTGGCCTCGACGGGCCGCCCCACCAAGGCGTCGGGATGGTTGACCAGGTAGGTGTCCAAGGGGTCGTCACGGGCGACGAGGACCCCGAGCGCGTCCTGCCCGGCTCGTCCGGCGCGGCCGAGCTGCTGCCACAACGCGGCCCGTGTCCCCGGGAAACCGGCCATCAGAACCGCGTCGAGTCCGCTGATGTCGATGCCGAGCTCGAGGGCGTTGGTGGAGGCCAGCCCCAGCAACCGACCGTCACGGAGGGCGCCCTCGATCTCCCGGCGGTCCTCGGGCAGGTAGCCGCCGCGGTACGCGCCCACCCTGTCGGGCAGGGTGGCGTCGACCTCGCCGAGCGCCCTGCGGGCCGAGAGCGCCACCGTCTCGGCGCCGCGACGCGACCGCACGAACGCCAGGGTCCTGGCGCCCTCGACGACAAGGTCGGCGAGCAGGTCGGCCGTCTCTGCGGTGGCGGCTCGGCGGACGGGTGCGCCGTTCTCCCCGGCGTACGACGAGAACGGCGGCTCCCACAGCGCCAGGCACACCCGCCCCCGCGCCGACGCGTCCGCGGTGACCGCGGTGACCGGCCTCCCGACCAGCCGCGACGCCGACACCTCCGGCTCCGCGACCGTCGCCGAAGCGAGCACGAAGGTCGGGTTGGCGTCGTACGCCGCGCAGACCCGGAGGAGGCGACGGAGCACGACGGCGACGTGGGCACCGAACACACCGCGGTACTGATGGCACTCGTCGACGACGACGTAGCTCAACAGCGACCAGAAGCGCGCCCACCGTGCGTGACCGGGAAGCAGCGAGTGGTGCAGCATGTCGGGGTTGGTCAGCAGGTACTCGCCGTAGTCCCGCGCCCAGTCGCGCTCCTCACGCGAGGAGTCCCCGTCGTGGGTGGCCGCCGACAGCTCGGGTATGCCGAGTGAGCGAAGGCCCTCGAGCTGGTCCTGAGCCAGCGCCTTGGTCGGGGCGATGTAGAGAACGGTGGCACCGCGCCGGCCGCGTGAGCCGCGCGAGCCGAGGACCGCGGTCAGCGCCGGGAGCTGGTAGGCCAACGACTTGCCGGACGAGGTCCCGGTGGCCACCACCACGTCCACGCCGTCGTGGGCCAGCTCGGCCGCCCTCGCCTGGTGCGTCCAGGGCCGATCGACCCCGCGGTCGCGCCAGGCGGTGACCAGCGTCCGGGGGGCCCACCCCGGCCACTCCGCATGCTCGCCAGGCCTGGCGGGGAGCTCCTCCACGTGCGTGAGCCGTTCCTCGCGGCCGGCCGCCAACCGGGCCACGAGCTCGGGGCCGGAGGCGCTGATCACCTGCGAAGTCTGGCAAAGCGCGCCGACTCAAACCAACGCTGGGCTAACAAGGCCCGGACCTGCGTGGTTGAATGCACAGTGGTCGACCTCGGAGTCGCCAGGGACCAGTCGAGGAGCGTTCGCGTGGATCTGTCTCTTGAGACACGTCAGGCCGACGGCCACATGATCATCGAGGTCGGCGGCGAGATCGACGTCTACACCGCACCCAAGTTGCGCGACAAGATCGGGGAGCTCGTCGGCCTGGGCAACTACAACCTGGTGGTCGACCTCGAGAAGATCGACTTCTTGGACTCCACCGGCCTCGGCGTGCTGGTCGGGGGGTTGAAGAAGGTGCGGGCTCACGACGGCTCCCTGCAGCTGATCTGCACCCAGGAGCGGCTGCTCAAGATCTTCCGGATCACCGGGCTCGCGAAGGTGTTCGCCATCCATTCGTCACAAGCCGACGCGCTGTCCAAGGGCTGAGCCCGATGTCCTCGGCGATCTCGATTGCGGTCGCCCGCGACCCCAGGCTGGTCCGGACCGTCCGCCTGGTCGCGGCCGCCGTGGCGCGCCGGGTCAGCCGCGATGAGGAGTTCGTCGAAGAGGTGCGGCTCGCCATCGGCGAGGCGTGCGGGGTTCTGGTCCAAGGCGACGGGACCGAGCCGATCAGGGTCCTGCTGAACCTGGACGGTGGTCTGTCCGCGGAGGTGATCGCCGAGGGCGCCGCGCCCGGTGTCTCCGTCGACGGCGTCGAGCCCTGGGCCCTGCTCCGGGCCC
>JBOHDW010000112.1:0-3430 GCA_050700795.1 Nocardioidaceae bacterium
TCGTGCTCGCCGTTGGCCTTGCGGTAGTAGTCGACCAGCGCGTCCATGGCCTCGGGCAACGACACGACCTCGGCGGTCCCCTCGACGACGTACCACTCCCCGAAGAAGGCGTCGGGCAGCAGGCACAGCTGCGCCCACGGGTCCCGGCGCAGGTTCTTGGTCTTGTACGCCGCTTCGCGACTGCTCACCACGAACCTGCCGTCGTCGTCGACGGTCACGAGGACCGGGGTCTGCTGGATGCCGTCGACCGTTCTGGTGGCAAGCACCGCACGGTGCTGGCGACGGGCGAAGGCTCGGGCCTTGTCGATGTCCATGACCCCAGTCTGTCGCGTCACTCCAGCAGCGGGCGCCAGGGATGGTCCGGGTAGCGCAGCAGGATGCGCTCCCGCAGCCAGTCGCGACGAGCCGCCGACAGCAACGGCCACGTGTTGGCGAGGTCGATACCGTCCTTCACGCGGTGCTGCTTGGCCTTGAACAGCAGCGCGACCTCGGGGTTGAGGAAGCGGATGCCGTCGTCGGCGACCCAGGTCACCTCGTCGAGCCCGGCGACGAAGTCGTCGTCGTGCCGCGACTGCCATCTGCCGTCCACCATCGGGTTGAGGATGCAGTCCACCCGCCATGGTGACCGCGCGTCACGGCGCAGCCAGATCTGGCTCAATGGATCCAACGGCTCGGGGTGCTTGTCGTCGATGACCCGGAACGTGCCGCCGTCGTTGCTCCACAGGTGGAAGACGCCGGCGAACTGTCGCCGCAGCTCGGGGACGGCGTCGGCAAAGGCCACCAGGTCGATGTCCTCATGGAGGCGGGCGACCCCGGTGAACGCCTCGATCGCATAGCCGCCCACCAGCCACCAGGGCTTGGCGAACCCGGCCATCAGGTCGGCCAGCTCGCTCGGGGTGAGCGGGTCCCAGTCGCCGTACACCTCCAGGAAGGCGCGGTCCTCCTCGTCGGGCTGCCAGCCCTGGTCCGTCACGGGGCTGCCACAGAGGTAGTCAGAGGGCCACCGTCGCCAGCAGCGACCGGTGGTCCGTCCCGTCGATCGTCACCGACTCGGTGTGAGTGGCCTGCAGTCCGCCGCGGAGGAAAATGTGGTCCAGGGCGAACAGGGACGGGATGAAGCCCATCCGGTGGAACCCCGTGGACGGCCACGTGGGCTGCCAACCGGACTTCGCCTGCGTCGCCGCATCCTGGTATCCCTCGGCGGTCAGCCCGCGCAGTGGCTTGAGGTCGAGGGAGGCGTTGAAGTCACCGACGACCATCGTGGGCCCCTTCTGATCGGCCGCCGCGGCCTGGATCGTGGCCTGGTCCGAGGCCCAGTCCCGCACGCTCGTGGTCGGCGCGATGGGGTGTACGGCGATCAGGGTCACGGTGCGCCCGTCGACGTGGACCGGCACCTGGTAGCCCTGGGTGAACGTCGAGAGGCGGTCCCCCTCGCCGAGCCTGTGGGCGGAGAAGACCATCAGCCCGACGCGGCCGTAGCCGGGCGTGCCGATCGAATAAGGGAAGGCCTGGTGCAGCCCGGCCGCATCCATCCCGGCGATGACCTGAGTGGTCACCTCCTCAAGAACCAGCACGTCCACGTTGTGCTTGATCGCGACGGACAGCACCTGGGCGGGGTCGGCCTCGCCGAGGCGGAGGTTCGAGGTCATCACCACGATGGTCGGTCGGCCGTTCGCCGTCGGCGCCGTACCGATGAAGGGGCCGCTGGCCCAGTAGAGGTGCAGGGCCAGGCAGGCCAGGGTCAGCACGCTGATGGCCCGTCCCGCCGTCTGCCAGCCGCCGTGGCCCCAGAACCAGGTGGTCAGCAGGAGCAGGAGCGCGAGGGTGTAGGGGATCACGGCGTACGGCGTGAACGCCGAGAAGAGCACCCAGCCGGTCGTGGTCGGGCCCAGCAGCCGCAACGTGGTCAGGAACAGCGCCGGCACCAGCAGGCAGGTCACGACGAAGCCCAGCACGAACCAACGAGCGCTCACGCGGTCACGCTAGCCAAGGGCTCGGTGACCTCGACGTGCGGGCGCGCACGTCGTCGGCTGCGGGCGTCGGTCATGTCTGCTCCTTGCGTCGGCGCTGGTTCCCCACCGCGGCCAAACCGATTCGGGAGGACAGGCCCTGACGCTGTCTCCAGCGCGAGAACGCGCGAAGGGCGCGAGTAGTTCCCGCGGTCCCCGATCAGGCGGCCCGGGTGCTGCCGAAGCAGTGTCCGTGGCCGCCTTGTGTCGCCGTCCAGCGCAGGTCGAAGTGGACCTGGTCGGTCTGGGTGTCGTTGCCGGCGGCGTAGGGAAGGGTGACCGTCATCCTCAGCGGCCAGACCGAGCGCGATCCCAGGCTCCCTGGAAGGGTCACTCCCCGTTCGAGGGCGATGAAGCTGCCGCTCCACACCGGTCGGTAGTGCTCCCCCTGTCGCCGGGAGAGGCTCACCTGGAGCCAGTCGCCCAACTCTCCGCCCAGCGGGTTGCACGTGGTGTCGCCGGACCACACCTCGGCATGGTCGCAACCGTTCTCGTCCTCGATGACATGGGTGGCCCGGACCGACAGGGTCGCGTCGCTCGCCGAGTCGTTCTCGACGTCGACGTCCCCCGAGGCCGAGGAGCCCGGAGCCAACCTCGTGGCGTCGAGCAGCGGCGTCGCGCTGTCGTGGACGAACCGACCGTTGCCGGCCACGTCCAGGAGCAGCCGGCCGGGCCGGTCGTTGCGCCAGGCTTCGTGATGAGCCATGGGGACGGCGACCGCCGCCACCTGGGTGCAGACCAACGCCGCCGAGGCAGCCAGGTACCCCAATCGTCGTACGGCGCTCACGGTGGCCACCCTGCGCCACGCCACGGTTGCCGGCATCGTCAATCTTGCTGAATTCGCCGCCCCCCCGCGGACGTCATCACATGTGGGCTGCCCCAGCGACAAGCCGTGATGACGTCGTTCGGTCCCGTCGGCAATTCATCAACTTTGACGATGAGCCGGGTCCCCTTCCGGAGCAAGGTCATCGGAGATCGTCGCTGCCCTCGGGGATGCGGCGGCCAGACCGAGATGCCGCGGCGAGCAGCCGCACCAAATGAGGGGACATCCATGAACAAGAAACTCGCCAAGGGAGTACTCGCGGGGGTCGCCACGCTCGCGCTGGCCGCCGGCGGCACCACCTTCGCCGCATTCAGCGACTTCGGGAACATCAACAACAACACGGTCGGTGCTGGATTCCTACGCCTCGACCTAGGCGAGAACGGAACCGGCAACGCGAGTCTCGACTGGGGTCAGCTCGCTCCGAACAACATCCATAGCACCCGAACGATTTGGGTTGCCAGCAACGACGGCCTGTCTGTCCCGAACGCCAATCTCAAGGTCACCTTCCACAACCTCAGCGACCAGGAGAACGGCTGCAGCAGCAATGGCGAGTTGGCCGCCGACCCGACTTGCGGGACGGCCGGCGACCCAGGTGAGC
>JBOHDW010000113.1:0-8954 GCA_050700795.1 Nocardioidaceae bacterium
GGCCCGCACCGGAGCCGGCCACCCGCTCGACGTGTCCGCGATCCTGGCCCAGATGCTCCAGATGGGCGACGAGGGCCACAACCGCAACCGGGCGGGCACGCTGATGCTGCTGCGCGACCTCCTGCCGTCCATGATCGAGTCCGGCGCCGCGACGACCTCGGCCGATCTCGCCGCCGCCGTCCGCTTCGTCGGCGGAAACGACCACTTCTTCCTCAACCTCGCGATGCCCGCATGCAAGCTCGCGCTGGACGCCGCCCGTGGCATAGCCGGTTCGACCATCGTGGTGGCGATGGCGCGCAACGGCACCGACTTCGGCATCCAGACGGCCGGTACCGGCGACGAGTGGTTCACCGGTCCGGCACAGCTTGCCGATGGCCTCTACCTCGGCGACTTCGGCCCCGGCGACGCCAACCCGGACATCGGCGACTCGGCGATCACCGAGACCGCCGGGATCGGTGGGTTGGCGATGGCCACGGCGCCGGCGATCGTCCGGTTCGTCGGCGGCAGCGTGCCGGATGCGCTGGCCACCACGCAGCGCATGTACGACATCACGCTCGGGGAGAACCCGGCGTACGCCATCCCGATCCTCGAGTTCCGCGGGTCGCCGACCGGGATCGACGCGACGGCCGTCGTACGCAGCGGCGTACTCCCGCAGATCAACACCGGGATGGCCGGGCGCGTCGCCGGCACGGGCCAGGTGGGGGCCGGGTTGGTGACGCCACCGATGGAGTGCTTCACGCAGGCCATCACCGCCCTCGCCGCCGCCGTCCCCGACTGACCGGTTGGGGCCGGGTCCAACAAGCAGCAGAGAAGGGGCAGGTAACCGGTGGCTGGGCCACCGCCGCCGTCCCGCTATCTCCGGCTCCGAGCTGCTATTCGGGCCGGGTCATCGTCTCGACGAGGCGGCGCAGCTGGCGAACCTGGCGGACGGCGTACCCACCATCCGAGCCCTGGATACCCATCGCGGGCACGGACGTCCCATCCGAGAGGTCCAGCACCGCCCAGGGGTTCCCGCGCCGCAGCGACACCGCGAGGATCTCGTTCCAGTGGTAGTGCCGCCTCCGGTAGCCGTTGACCACCGTCACCCCCGAATCGCGCGCCACGACCCGGCTGCGGGCCAGCGCGAACCCGATGGCGACGAGCACGAGGCCGAACCCGATCCAGACCGCGCGCTCGAGGAGGTTGAACTCCGCGCGGATGTGACCGGGCAGGGCCAGCCAGGCCAGCGCGGTGATCCCGAAGAGCATCACCCCCAACACGATGCTCGCGATCCGCACTCCCAACGGCCGGAACGAGTGCGGCAGGGTGGGTACGTCGGCCGGTTCAGAGGCGGCAGGCATGGATGTCGGTGGACAAGATCCCGCGGGCCCCGAGGTCGTACAGCTCGTCCATCACCCGCTGGGCGCGGGCCCGCGGCACCATGGAACGGACCGCGACCCACCCCTCGCGGTGCAGCGGCGACACGGTTGGGCTCTCGATCCCGGGGGTCAGTGCCACCGCCTCCTCGACATGCTCGGTGCGGATGTCGTAGTCCATCATCACGTACGAGCGCGCCACCAGGACGCCCTGAAGGCGACGCAGGAAGACGTCGTACCCGGCCGGGCTCTCCCCCACACGGGTGACCAGCACCGCCTCCGAGTCCAGGATCGACTCCCCCACCAGCTCCAAGCCGGCATGGAGCAGCGTGCTGCCGGTCTCGACCACGTCGGCGACCACGTCGGCCACCCCCAGCCGAACACTGCTCTCGACCGCACCGTCCAGGCGTACGACGGTGGCCTCGATCGCGTGCTCCTCGAGGAAGCGCTGCAGGAGGCCGGCGTACGACGTGGCGATGCGCAGCCCCGCGAGGTCGTCGAGCCGCTTGACCCGGCCGGGTGGGGCGGCGAAGCGGAACCGCGACTGTCCGAAGCCCAGCCGCAACGCCTCCTCGGCCTTCGCCCCCGAGTCGCGCAGCAGGTCGAGGCCGGTGATCCCGACGTCGAGGGTGCCCTCCCCGACGTACAGCGCGATGTCGCGTGGCCGCAGGTAGTAGAACTCGATGTCGTTGTCGACATCGATCAGGGACAGCTGTTTCGGGTCGGTGCGCTGGTGGTAGCCCGCCTCACGCAGCATGTCGGCCGCGGCCAGCGACAGCGAGCCCTTGTTCGGGATCGCCGCACGCAGCAGTTGGTTGGCCATCGGGTCCTCTCAGAGGTGGGCGTAGACGTCGTCGAGGCTGAGGCCGCACGCCAGCATCAGCACCTGCGCGTGGTACAGCAGCTGGCTGATCTCCTCGGCCACCCGCTCCCGCCCCTCGTGCTCGGCTGCCATCCAGCTCTCGGCGGCTTCCTCCACGAGCTTCTTGCCGATGGCGTGCACACCGGAGTCGAGGGCCCGCACGGTTCCCGATCCGGGGGGTCGCTGCTCGGCCAGCGTGCCGAGCTCTTCCCAGAGCTCTTCGAACGTTTTCATGGTCGCACCAGACTACGGCGACCTCACTCGTCCGAGTCGTCGAGGGCTCGCCTGATCCGCCGCAGCCGCATCGCGGTGACGAGCGCGGCGCAGGCCGCGTCGTACCCCTTGTCCTCCGACGAGCCGGACAGCCCGGCCCGGTCGAGCGCCTGTTCCTCCGTGTCGCACGTCAGCACCCCGAACCCGATGGCGGCGCCGGTGTCGAGCGCGACCCGGGACAGCCCGTCGGTGGCGGCGCGGCAGACGTACTCGAAATGCGGAGTGCCGCCGCGGATGACCACGCCGAGAGCCACCACGGCGTCGAACCCGCGCGCGGCGAGGGCGTTCGCGACGACGGGAAGCTCGAAGCTGCCCGGGACCCGCACGATGAACGGCTCCTCGACCCGGAAGTCGACCAGTGCCCGCTTGGCTCCCTCGAGGAGGCCGTCCATGACCCGGGTGTGCCAGCTCGCGGCGACGACCGCGACCCGGAGGTCGTGGCAGTCGACGGGCTGCGCCTGGAACTTGCCCTCGCCGCTCACTGGGGTTCCCCTCCCGGTGGAAGATGAGGCAGATCGTGCCCCATCCGGTCCCGCTTCGTCATCAGGTAGGCGAGGTTGTGGTCGTTGGGGCGCGGGGTCAGCCCGAGTCGCTCGGTCACCGGTACGCCGTACGCCTCGAGGTTGGCGGTCTTGTCGGGGTTGTTGGTGAGCAGCCGCACCGACACGACGCCGAGGTCGCGCAGGATCTGGGTGGCGGTGCCGTAGTGCCGGGCGTCCGCGGGCAGTCCGAGGTCGAGGTTGGCGTCGACCGTGTCGCGGCCGCCGTCCTGCAACGCGTAGGCCTGGAGCTTCGAGACCAGGCCGATCCCCCGGCCCTCGTGGCCACGCAGGTAGACCAGGACGCCGCGGCCCTCCTTGACGATGCGCGCCAGCGCCTCGTCGAGCTGCGCCCCGCAGTCGCACCGCTCGGAGCCGAACACGTCGCCGGTCAGGCACTCGGAGTGCACCCGGGTGACCACGTCGGTCCCGTCCCCCAGGTCTCCGTGGACCAGCGCGAGGTGCTCGCCCCCGTCGATGGTGACCCGGTAGCCGAGCGCGGTGAACTCCCCGTGCACGGTCGGAAGCCGGGTCTGGGCGACCCGCACCACATGGTTCTCGTGCCGTCGCCGGTAGTGGATCAGCTGGTCGATCGAGATCATCGCCAGGCCGTGCTCGTCGGCGAACTCGCGCAGCTGCGGACCGCGCTTCATCGTGCCGTCGTCGTTGACGATCTCCGAGATCACCCCGGCCGGCTCGAGGCCCGCCATCCGGGCCAGGTCGACCGCCGCCTCGGTGTGGCCGGCTCGCACGAGGACGCCGCCCTCGGCGTACCTCAGCGGGAAGACGTGGCCCGGTTGGACGATCTCGTACGCCTCGGTCGCGGAGTCGATCAGGGTCCTGATCGTGTGTGCCCGGTCGGCCGCGGAGATCCCCGTCGTGCCCCCGTCGCGCGCGTCCACCGAGACGGTGTACGCCGTCCGCATCCGCTCACGGTTGTGCGCTGTCATCAGCGGGATGCCCAGCCGGTCGAGCACCTCCGCCGTGACCGGCGCGCAGACCACTCCCGACGAGTAGCGGATCATGAACGCCATCAGCTCCGGGGTGGCCTTCGCGGCCGCGAAGATCAGGTCGCCCTCGTTCTCGCGGTTCTCGTCGTCGAGGACCACCACGGCCTTGCCGGCCGCGATCTCCGCGATGGCTCGCCCCACGGTGTCCAGGCGCAGGGTGTCGGACATCAGACCCTCACCTCGGTCGGTTGGGTCTCTGCCGCCTCGGCTCGGGTGACCCGTAGCCACACCACGAAACCCCAGATCACCAGGCCGGCGTACACGACGTACAGGATGGCGGTCGGGTAGTACTGCGAGTGCCACAAGAGGGGTACGCCGACCAGGTCGACCGCGATCCAGGTCAGCCAGAAGTCGTTCCAGCCGCGGGCCATGGCGTAGGTGGCGACCATGGAGCCGACGAAGATCCAGGCGTCGCACCAGTAGTACCAGCGCGGTGCGGGCCAGCCGGCGCCGATGACGCTGAACAGCCACTGCACGACGAGGATGGCCGCCGCCGCGACGACGAGGTAGCCCACCCGTTCCGCCGGGGTGGCCCACCTCGGGCGTACGGCGGGGGCGTGATGGTTGACCCCGCGGACCTGGTTCCACCGCCACCACCCGTAGACGCTGGTGATGATGAAGAAGACCTGGCGGCCGGCCTGGCCGAACAGCGGCACCTGGGCGTTGCTCTGGAACGTCGCGGCGATGAAGACGGTGAACAGCAGCGCGTTGCCGACGATCCCGACCGGCCACGCCCAGATGCGCCGGCGCAGGCCCCCGACGGCTGAGGCGAAGCCGAACGCGTTGCCGAGGATCTCCCGCCAGGTGATCGGATGGCCGGCGATCGTGACGTTCGCGTCGTAGAGCCAGGTCAGCACGTGCATGGGATCAGTCCTTGTCCGGATGCGGGAACAGCCGTTCGACGTACTTCGCGATGATGTCGACCTCGAGGTTGACCGGCTCGCCGGGCCGCTTGATGCCGAGCGTCGTACGGGCCAGCGTCTCGGGGATCAACGAGACGGTGACGCTTTCGCTGCCGGCCGAGACCACAGTCAGGGAGACCCCGTCGATGCAGATCGAGCCCTTCTCGACGACGTAGCGCGCCAGCTCCGCGGGAATGCCGACCTCGACGACCTCCCAGTGGGCCGAGGGGGTGCGGGTGCGGATGACCCCGGTGCCGTCGACGTGCCCCTGCACCAGATGCCCACCCAGCCGGGTCGTCGGTGTGACCGCCCGCTCAAGGTTGACCCGGGCGCCGGGCACCAAGGCACCCAATGACGTCCTCGTCAGCGTCTCGGCCATCACATCGGCGGTGAAGGTGCTCGTCGGAGTCTGGGCACCGATGTCGGCGACGGTGAGGCAGCAGCCGTTCACCGCGATGGAGTCACCCGTTCTGACGTCCGCGAGTACGACCGGCCCGTGCACCGTGAGCCGCACCGCGTCACCGACGTGCTCCAGCGCCTCGATGCGGCCCAGCTCCTCCACGATCCCGGTGAACATCTAGCGCCCACCACTCGCGAGCCTCATGGTCATCCGCACGTTCGCCTCGGCGCCGAGCCCGATCACGGTGACGTCGTCCACGTGAAGGTGAACCGCATCGCCGATCGTTTCGATCCCGAGGTCGGCCACGGCGCTGCGACCGGCGCCGAGAAGCATCGGAGCGACGTAGGCGACGACCCGGTCGACCAGGCCGGCCTTCAGGAAGGCTCGCGCGACGGTCGGGCCGCCCTCCAGGAACAGGCGCCGGCGGCCGCGGGCGTGCAGCTCGGCAAGCGCATCGGCCGGCTCCCTGGTGTGCAGCAGCACCGTCGCGGCGGCGTCGTTGCGGACCCTCCGGTCGTCGGGTACGCCGCGCAGCCCCATCACCGCACGCAGGGGCTGGCGCTCGCGGGCCACCGGCACGTCGTGCTCGTCTCGGACGGTCAGCTCGGGGTCGTCGACCAGCACCGTCTCCGTGCCGATCAGGATGCAGTCGCACTGCGCGCGCAGCCGGTGCGTGTCGCGTCGCGCGGGCGCCGAGCTGACCCACCGCGACGTCCCGTCAGCGGCCGCGCTGCGCCCGTCCAGGGTGGTCGCGAACTTCCAGGTGACGAACGGCCGACCGTGGCGCACCGCGAAGGTCCACTCCGGGTTGACGGCGCGGGCCCGGTCCTCGAGCAGCCCACCGACCACCGCGAGCCCCGCCGCCCTCAGGGCGTCGGCGCCTCCGGCGGCGGGAACGCTCAGGTCGGCCTGCCCGTAGACGACCCGGGCCACCCCGGCTCCGATCAGCGCGGCCGTGCAGGGTCCCGTGCGGCCGGTGTGGTTGCACGGCTCGAGGGTGACCACCGCGGTGGCCCCTCGCGCCCGGCCGCCCGCTTCTCCCAGCGCGTCCGCCTCCGCATGAGGGGTCCCCGCGCCCCGGTGGTGGCCCTCCGCGAGCGTCGTACCGTCGGGGGCGAGCAGCACGCAGCCGACGCGGGGGTTGGGTCCCTCGGGCACGCCCGGCGACCGGGCGAGCTCGAGGGCACGCGCCATCGCACGGCGTTCGGCGGCGGTGAAGTCGTCGGCCACGCCGTACCCCTCTCGTCCAGTGCGGACCCCGGGGCTCGACGACGTGACTCACGCCGCCCGGCGTAGGACGCCGGCGGCGGGCACGTGCGTGCGCTTCCCATCCGGACTTTCACCGTCGGTCCAGGAGTTCCACCTGGTCAACCGGTCGCTGGCAGCGGCCGGGTCGCGGACTGTCACCGCCGGTTCGGAGTTGCACCGACCCCAGAGCACGCGAGTTTCTTCGCTCGTGCACACCAGCGTGCCACAACCAGGACCGACACGGAACGTGACCCCTCCCACGACCGCGGCCGGCCGGGGTTCACCCGGCGAGCGCCACCTGGTTCTTGCCGTTGCGCTTGGCGACGTACATCGCCTGGTCGGCCCGGTCGACGAGGGTATCGAACGTGTCCCCCTCCGAGGGGCCGACGCTGACCCCGACGCTGGCGGTCGCGGCGAGCCCGGTCGACCCGGTCACCGGCTGGACCTGCAGCCGCTCGACGGCCCGACGGAGCCGCTCGCCGACCTGGCGGGCCTCGTCGACACTCGCACCCGGCAGCAGCACCACGAACTCCTCCCCGCCGTAGCGAGCCAGCTGATCGGCCTCGCGCAGCTCGGCCTTGCACACCTCCGCCACCCGGGTGAGCAGGTCGTCGCCCGCCGCGTGACCGAGCAGGTCGTTGACCAGCTTGAAGTTGTCCAGGTCGAGCAGGAGCACCGCGACCGAGTCACGCTCCTGCGCGGCGCGGGAGTACTCGTCGAGGCCAAGCTGGAAGAAGCGTCGCCGGTTGAGGGTGCCGGTGAGCGGGTCGATCATCGCGAGGCGGGCGGCCACCCGCCAGCCCTCGTCCGCCTCGACGGCCATGCTGCTGAGGTACCAGGCCAGTGGCGGTGCCACCAGGGCGGGGACCCCGACCGCGACGAGCAGGCCGGCCCCGCTCTGCTCCCCGAGGACCAGCGCCTGCATCAGCGCGGTCACCGCCGCGGACAACAGCACCGAAACCACCCCGACCAGGGCCGCGAAGCGAACCGGACCGACGCGTGCGAGCAGTCGTCGCCCGGGCGTGCGGGTGCCCGGACCGAGCTCCACGTCGCGCCCGTCCACGGCAATGCTCATGCTGATTCCCACCCCTTGCCTTCGACGCCCCAACGTCGAACCTCCACGCGCCATTCGACCCGGCGCGCCCGCCTTTCCCCAAAGGCGTTGTCACCATGGAATCACCTCTAGACGACAAATGTCCCATTTGCCGGTTTGGCGACGGTTAAATCTCCGGCTTTGCCGGGCGCCACCGGAGTTCCTGCGGGCCGCCACTAGGGTGGTCAGATGGCCCCGCTGCTCATCGAACCCGCAGGTCAGGGCTGGTTGCAGGCGGGAGAGCTCGGACTGGCATTCGTGCTGTCCTCGCTCATCGGCCTTGAGCGCGAGCTGCGCCAGAAGAGCGCCGGGGTCCGCACGCACGCGCTGGTGGGGCTCGGCGCGGCGCTGATCATGCTGGTGTCGAAGTACGGCTTCGGCGACGTCCTCGGGGCGCACGTCAACCTGGACCCGTCTCGGGTGGCCGCGCAGATCGTCACGGGCATCGGCTTCATCGGCGGCGGGTTGATCTTCGTGCGGCGCGATGCCGTCCAGGGACTGACGACCGCGGCGGTGGTGTGGCTGACCGCGGCGGTGGGGATGGCCGCTGGGGCGGGGCTGCCGATCCTCGCCCTGCTGGCGACCGGCGGGCACTTCGTGGTGACCTTCGGCTACCCACCCCTCATGAAGAGGCTGCCCAGGTCGCGGTTCTCCCCCGCCAGGTTGACGCTGACCTACGGCGACGGTCGCGGAGTGCTTCGGCGGGCGGTCGAGATGTGCACCCTCGCCGGGTTCACCGTCGTCCAGCTGTCGAGCCGGCGCACCGGTGAGCCGGATGAGGCGGTCGCGACTCCGCGCCTTCCGGTGTCGGTCACGCTCGCCGTACAGGGGCGCGGAACGCTCGCCGAGCTGGCCGCCGAGCTGTCGGAGATCCCCGGCATGTTCAGCGTCAGGGCTCACGACGAGGCCAGCGAGTCGGACGAGTAGGACTCGGTCACCCTTCGACGGTGTGCGCCTGCCCCGCCGCCTCGCGCAGGGCCTCGACCATCTTCGCCGGGTCATCCGCGGAGAAGACCGCCGACCCGGCGACGAAGACGTCCGCGCCCGCCTCCGCGCACCGTCCGATCGTGTCCAGAGTCACCCCGCCGTCGACCTGCAGCCACAGCTCGAGACCGTGTCTGTCAATCAGCTCGCGGGTACGCAGGATCTTCGGCACGCAGACGTCGAGGAACTGCTGGCCGCCGAACCCCGGCTCGACGGTCATCACCAGCAACATGTCCAGCTCGGGGAGGAGCTCCTCGTAGCCGTCGATCGGGGTCGCCGGACGTAGCG
>JBOHDW010000114.1:0-1648 GCA_050700795.1 Nocardioidaceae bacterium
AGGTCGCGGAGCTCAGCGCCGGTCGCGCCCTCGACGTGGGGTGCGGCGAGGGCGCGGATTCGGTGTGGCTGGCGCGTCAGGGCTGGCACGTGACCGCGCTGGACGTCTCTGCCAAGGCGGTTGAGCGCACCCAGGCGTTGGCAGCCGACGCTGATGTGCAGGTGCAGGGCGTCGTCGCGGGACTCGTCGATGCTTCGCTGGCGGATGGGTCCTACGACCTGGTCACTGCTATGTATCCCGCGCTGCTGCGTACGTCGACCGCGGAGGCCGAGCAGCGGCTCCTCAGCCTGGTGGCGCCCGGCGGCACCCTATTGGTCGTACACCATGCCGACATCGACCGCGAGCATGCCCTGGAACAGGGATACGACCCGGACGACTACGTCAGCCCCGATGATGTCCGCGCCCTGGCGGTCGAGCGTGGAGGCTGGGACGTCGTGGCGGACGAGCGTCGGGAACGCGCGAACGTCCTGGGCGCCGGCGCGCACCATCACAACGATCTGGTGGTCCGACTCGTGCGAGTGCCGCTCCCTTCGTGAGGTGGCCCCAGAGTTGCGATGCTCCTTCCGCCGCGAGAGCAACATGTCGTTCCGGACGGCCAGTCGGCATCAGTGCTCGGGATTCGGCTCCCGGTCCTCGACAGACCGATCCGGCCGGCGCAAGGTGGTAGTCGTGTCACGTATACCTCCTCCCCCGCTGATGGCACTTGGCGCCGCGTTGGCTCAGCGTGCGCTCTCGGGGGCGACGCCACGGCCGAGGAAGGGTCGCGCTGTGGTGGCAGCAACCGTCTCGCTGGCCTCGATGTCGATGGCGGGTTCGGCAGCGGGCCGGTTCCGTCGCAGTGGCACGACCCTCGAACCGTTGCACCCCGATCGTGCGTCGGTACTGGTCACCAGCGGGGTCAACACGATCACGAGGAACCCCATGTACGTCGGTCTGGCGGGACTGCTGGTGGCCCACGCCACTTGGCGAGGTTCCTGGGTCGCGCTCCTCCCATTGGCGGGCTTCGTCGTCCTCATCGACCGCGTACAGATCCAAGCCGAGGAAGAGGCGCTGCTCGAGAAGTTCGGAGCCGAGTACGACGCCTATCGCGCTTCGTCGCCCCGTTGGCTCGACCGGAGGTCTCTCGCCTTCACCTGACTCCTCGTAGTCGAGAAGGGCGACCACCACCCTCCGAGGCGGAGTGCGACGGAGCGGCGAACTCACACATGCAGAGAGGGTCGGTAGACGAGCTATTCGATGTGACCGTCGAGCGATCGGCTCTCGATCAGCTCGAGGTCGAAGTCGGCCGAACCGTGGAAGATCGGTGCCAGCCCCGCCTGACCGGTGATCACAGGGAAGAGGGTGACCTGGACGCGGTCGACCGGGCCCGCGCCCATCAGCGCCCGGTTCATCGCCAGGCTGCCGTGCGAGCACAACGGAACCTCGGGCTCCTCCTTGAGTCGGGCGGCGACGTCGACGGCGTCACCTCTCTCGACGGTCGCGTTCGGCCAGTCGAGGGGTCCCTCCAACGTCGTCGACACCACCGTTGCCGGCAGATTCCTCATCCGGGTCACCCATGGGTCGCGCACCTCGGACTCCTCGGTGCTTGAGGCCAGCATCTGCGCGAAGGCTCGATACGTATTGGCCCCGAAGACCATCCGCTGCTCCT
>JBOHDW010000115.1:0-5545 GCA_050700795.1 Nocardioidaceae bacterium
ACCTTGGTGGGCCCGAAGTCGCTGATGTAGACGATGACGCCCAGGCCGATCAGGTAGACCGGCAGCCACACCGCCGACTGCCAGCGCATGTGGCCCGGCTTGAACTCGCGGTTGAAGATCAGCAGGCAGCCCAAGATGATCAGGATGCCGAGCTTCTTGTCGATGTCCCAGCCGGTCCACACGATGATCAGGCTGGCCACGATGAACGCCAGCGGCGAGATCACCGATGAGCCGGGCAGCGCCCAGGGCCGTTCCGCGTTGGGCAACCGCTTGCGGAACGCGCCGAGGGAGAGCGGGGCGCCGGCGTACATCAGCACCGAGGCGCTGGTGATCAGCCCGACCAATGACTGCCAGCTCGGGAACGGCAGGAAGCAGACGCAGCCCGCGATGAACGAGGTGAGCACCCCGACCCACGGCACCCGACCCGAGTTGAGCAGCTCGAAGACGCTGTTGAAGTACTTGTTGCGGGCCAGTCCGTAGGACACCCGGGAACCCGCCGCGAGGTAGATCAGGCCGGTGCCACCTGGAGAGATGACGGCGTCGATCCGCAAGAGGGTGGAGAGCCAGCCGAGGCCGATCACACCCGCCAGGTCCGCCCAGGGCCCGGTGAAGTTGCCGAAGGCATGACCTGCCGTGGAGTTCCAGGTGGTGCCGATGGCACTCGCCGGAAGGGCGAGCAGGAAGACCACCTGCAGAGCCAGGTAGATGATCAGGCCGATGACGATCGAGCCGATCACGGCGAAGGGGATGTCCCGCTTCGGGTTGGCGCTCTCGCCGGCCAGCTGGTCGGCCTGCTCGAAGCCCAGGTAGGAGAAGATGATGCCGCTGCCCGCGACCGCCAGCAGGATGCCGTGCGCGCCGTCCGGGGAGAAGCCGTTGGCCGCGTGGAAGTTGGAGCCGTGCAGCCCGTGGAAGACAACCACGAGCATCGCGAAGATCGGCACGGCGACCTTCCACCAGGTCATCGCGCTGTTCGTCTGGGCCAGGACCTTGACGCCGGCGAAGTTGACGACCGTCATGACCGCCATGATCAGGATCGCCACCACGAGCCCGGTGTGGGTCAGCGTCTGGTCCGGCTTGAGCCAGTGCTTCGCGAACGACCAGTGGGTCAGGTAGCCGATCATCGCGGAGACCTCGATGGGCGCGACCGTGACCGCCTGCAACCACGAGAACCAGCCGAAGCCCGCGCCCGCGATCCCGCCGAAGGCATAGTGCGGGAAGCGGGCCGAACCGCCGGAGAGCGGGTACATGGCACCGAGCTCGGCGTGCACCAGCCCGAGCAACAAGATGGCGATTCCGCCGATCACCCAGGAGATGATCGCGGCGGGACCGGCCGCAACGAGCGCGCGTTGCGCACCGAACAGCCACCCGGATCCGATGATCGACCCCACGGAGGCCCAGAGCAGCCCGATGAGCCCGATCTCACGCTTCAGCGACGCCGAGCCAGCCCTGCGTGCGGGCGGGGGACTTGTGTCGACAGCCATCAAACCGACCTCCTCGTCGATCCGGGAACCGGTGGAAAGCGGTGATTCCCGAGGAGGAATGTAGACCCAAGTGTGATGTTGGCAACAGCGCAATCTCGGCGCGTCGTTCGGCTACTCGCGGGTCACTTTCGGGGGCGCCGTGGAGCTTCCTCGCGCAGTACGACGATGCAGGGCGGCAACAGCAACTGGACGAGGGGACCGATCGCCACGGCGTACAGCACCGTGCCGATGCCGAAGACGCCGCCGAGCAGCCAGCCGATCACCACCACGCCGACCTCGAGCGAGGTGCGCACCAGCCGCAGGGAACGTCCGGTACGCCGGGCCAGCCCGGTCATCAGCCCGTCGCGCGGACCGGGACCCAGCTGCGAGCCGATGTAGAGCGCGGTGGCCAGTCCGTTGAGAAGCACGCCGGCGACCAGCAGCCCGATGCGGCCCGTGAGCAGCGGCGGCCGGTCGAGCACGGTGAGCGCGCGGTCGACCACCAGACCGATCACGAGGGCGTTCAGGACGGTCCCGAGTCCGGGCGCCTGCCGGAGCGGCAGCCAGGCGAGCAACACGACGAACGACACCACGACGACCGTCTGGCCGAACGTCAGCGGCCAATGTCGGGCGAGCCCGTAGTGCAGCACGTCCCAGGGGAACAGCCCGAGTCCGGAGCGGATCACCAGAGCCATCGACACGCCGTACAGGACCAGCCCGACCAGCAGCTGGCCGAGCCGGCGGGCCAGTCGGCCGCCGCGCAGCTGGGCGAGCGGGCCGACCGGGGAGAGCTCGCGTCGCGAGCCCGGTGCCGTCGTCACCGCGCCAGTGTCCGCTGCTCAGTCGGTGAGGTCGACGGCGCGTACCGAGACCGCGCTCATCGCCTCGCGGATCTCGACGAGGACGTCGACCGGGATCGCGGAGTCGACCGACAGAGCGACCAGGGCGTCACCGCCCTTGGTGTCGCGCGCCACCTGCATGCCGGCGATGTTCACGTCGGCCTGCCCGAGGATGCCGCCCACGGTGCCGACCATCCCGGGACGGTCCTCATAGCGCAGGAACGCCAGATGCTCGGTGGGCTCGATGTCGACGGCGTACCCGTCGACCTCGACCAGCCGCTCCTTCTGCGCGATCCCCACCAGCGTGCCCGAGACGGAGACCTGGCTCCCGTCGGCAAGGGTCCCCCGCAGGGTGATCAGGTTGCGGTGGTCGGGGCTGTCCGGGTCGGTGACCAGGCGTACGGCGACACCGCGCTCCGCCGCGAGCAGGGGCGCGTTGACGTAGGAGACCTGGGCCTCGACCACATCGGCGAAGACCCCCTTGAGGGCGGCCAGCTCGAGCACCTTGACGTCGTACTGGGTGATCTCGCCGCGTACCTCCACGTCGAGCTGCTGGGCGACCTCCCCGGCGAGCGCGGTGAAGATCCGGCCGAGCTTCTCGGTGAGCGGCAGTCCGGGGCGCACATCCTCGGCGATCACCCCTCCCTGGACGTTCACCGCGTCCGGCACCAGCTCGCCCGACAGGGCAAGACGAACCGACCTGGCGACGGCCACGCCGGCCTTCTCCTGCGCCTCACTTGTGCTCGCGCCGAGATGGGGGGTGGCCACCACGTTCTCGAACTCGAACAGTGGGCTGTCGGTGCAGGGCTCGCTGGAGAAGACGTCGAGGCCCACGGCGGCGATGCGGCCCTCCTTGAGGGCGGCGTACAACGCATGCTCGTCGACGATCCCGCCGCGGGCGGCGTTGACCAGAACCAGCTCGGGCTTGACCTTGGCGAGCTCCGCCTCCCCGATCAGGCCGACGGTCTCCGGCGTCTTGGGCAGGTGCACGCTCATGAAGTCCGCCTCCTTCAGGAGCTCCTCGAGCGGCACCAGCCGCACCCCCATCTGGGCGGCCCGTCCGGGCAGCACGTAGGGGTCGTAGGCGATCACGTGCATGCCGAAGGCGCTCAGTCGATGCGCCACGAGTACGCCGATCCGCCCGAGCCCGACGATGCCGACCGTCTTCTCATAGAGCTCGATGCCGGTGTACTTGCTGCGCTTCCACTCGCCGTTCTTGAGCGAGGCGTTGGCCGGGGCCACGTTGCGCGCGGCCGCCAGGAGAAGGGCGACGGCGAGCTCCGCCGCCGAGACGATGTTCGAGGTCGGGGCGTTGACCACCATCACGCCGGCGTGGGTCGCCGCGCGGACGTCCACGTTGTCGAGCCCGACGCCGGCCCGCGCCACCACGCGGAGCCGCCTCGCCGCGGCGAGGGCCTCTGCGTCGACCTTCGTCGCGGAGCGCACGAGCAGCGCGTCGACGTCGGTGATGGCCGACAGCAGCTCATTGCGGTCGGCGCCGTCACAGTGCCGGATCTCGAAGTCGGGGCCGAGCGCCGCCACCGTCGCGGGGCTGAGCTCCTCGGCGATGAGCACAATCGGGCGGGCGTCGGGCTGGTCGGTCACGTCGGTCACGGGGTCCCTCGCGTGTCGTGGTTCGACAGGGGTCGTGCACGACGTTGTGCCCGGAGGCTCAGCCTACCCGCTCCCCCGCCTTACCCCTCCGCCGTACCCGCCCGCCGGACGTCATCACATGTGGTCACCCGAGCAGCCAGATGTGATGACGTCCCCGGGGGGTCAGACGGCGCAGCCGTCGGGGCCGCAGACCGCGCCGTCCGTGCCCTCCGGACCGACCAGCTCTATCGCTGGGTGCGCGTCGGACCACGCCCGATCGAGGAGCTGGGTGAAGACCTCGGTGGGCTGGGCACCCGCCACGCCGTACCTCTCGTCGATGACGAAGAACGGGACCCCGGTGGCGCCGTACGCCTGGGCCTGCGCGACGTCGGCCCGCACGGCGTCCTCGAACTCCGACGACGCCAGCACCTCGTCGACGCGGCCACCGTCCAGTCCGACGCCCGCGGCGGCCTTGCGAAGCACGTCGTGGTCGCCCATGTCCTCGGCCCGGGTGAAGTACGCCGCGAGCAGCGCCTCCTTCAGCTCGCGCTGCAGGCGAGGGCCACCCGTCTCGAGGGCCAGGTGCAACAGCCGGTGCGCGTCGACGGTCCGGCTGCGGACCGCATCGGCGTAGTCGAAGGTCAGCTCGACCTCGTCGGCGATGCCGGTCGAGCGCGCGATCATCGCCCGTCCGGCCGCCTCGCCGCCGCCGTACTTCCTCCCGAGGTACGACGAGACCGACTCCGTCCCGCGCGCGGGAGACGAGGGGTCGAGCTCGAAGGAGCGGTAGACGACCTCGACCTCGTCCGCGTGCTCGAACCCCTCGAGCGCAGCCTCGAGCCGACGCTTGCCGATGTAGCACCACGGGCAGACGACATCCGACCAGATCTCGATACGCATACAGGTGCAAACAGCCGCGCAAGCGCTCCTGTTCCCGCCGTGCGGTCAGCGGGTGGCGGTGCCCTCGACGTAGTCCTTGTCGTCGGTCTTGACCCAGGCCATCAGCTTGCGCAGGTCACGGCCGGTCACCTCGATGGGGTGCTGCTCGCCCTTCGCGCGCAGCGCCTTGAACTCCGGGGCACCGGCGTCCTGGTCATCGATGAACCGCTGCGCGAACGTGCCGTCCTGGATCTCGGCGAGCAGCTGCTTCATCCGCGCCTTCACCGAGTCGTCGATGAGCCGAGGGCCGGACACGTAGTCGCCGTACTCGGCGGTGTCGGAGACCGACCAGCGCTGCTTGGCGATGCCACCCTCGTAGATCAGGTCGACGATCAGCTTGAGCTCGTGCAGGCATTCGAAGTAGGCGATTTCGGGATCGTAGCCGGCTTCCACCAGTGTCTCGAAACCGGCCTGAATCATCGCCGCCGTTCCGCCGCACAACACCGCCTGCTCGCCGAACAGATCGCTTTCCGTTTCTTCGCGGAAGGAAGTCTGCAAAACTCCGGCGCGCGTCGCGCCAATTCCGTAGGCGAATGAAAGCGCGAGTTCCAAAGCTTTGCCGCTGGCATCCTGATAGATCGCCACCAGCGCCGGCACTCCGCGGCCCTCGGTATAGACGCGACGGACCAAATGTCCCGGCCCCTTGGGCGCGATCATGACCACGTCCACATCTTTTGGGGGAACGATGGTTTTGAAATGGATGCTGAAGCC
>JBOHDW010000116.1:0-5378 GCA_050700795.1 Nocardioidaceae bacterium
GGCCAGCCGGACGTGCTCCTCGTGGAGGGCGTGCGGGCTCGCGACGTACACCACATCGACGGCCGGGTCCTCGACCATGGCCCGATAGTCGCCGTACGCCGTACCGGCGCCGAAGCGGTGGGCGAACGTCTCGGCGGACTCGACCCTGCGGGCGCCGACGGCGGCGATCCGACAGTCGGGCAGCAGCCGGAGGTTCTCGGCGAACGCGTGCGCGATCTTGCCGGTGGCGAGGATGCCCCAGCCGACCGGTCGATCGGCGGGCAGAGGCTCGGCGCGGGTGGGCCCGGGCGCGACATCGAGAGGTGGCAGGTCGGTCGGCAGGACGGTCACGGGTCGATTCTGCTCGCGGCACGCCCGGACCGGCGAATCACAGTGATGTCATTCGTCCCCTATGATGGTGGCCGTCCGACCGACGATCGCCACCGGATATCCCGGTGATCGACCTGGGTGATCGTCGCCAGCTTGCCACCAGGAGTCGTCACGCATGGACGCCGCGAACGCCCTCAACCCGGGACAACACCCCGACGAGGATGGGTTGTCGGAGCGCGACCGCAACATCTTGGCGTTCGAGCGGCAGTGGTGGAAGTACGCCGGGGCCAAGGAGGCCGCGGTCCGGGAGAAGTTCGACATGAAGTCGGCCCGGTACTACCAGGTGCTCAACGCGCTGATCGACCGCCCCGAGGCGTTGGCCCACGACCCGCTGCTGGTCCGTCGGCTCCGTCGACTGCGGGCAGCCCGGCAACGCGCTCGCTCTGCGCGGCGGCTCGGCTTCGAGGTCTGAGGTGGCGCTGCCCACTCCGCTCGCGCTGATGTCCGGTGCCTGCGTGGTGACCGCCGGTGTGGTCTTCGCGCTGACCGGTCGTCCCCAGCCGCCGGCACACCCGCCCACCAGCCCGCACACCGTCGAGGCGGCGCCGACGCCCACCCCGACCCCCACGGTGAAGCCCGCGGCGCCTTCGGTACGACGAGCCGCCGTCTACGTCGAGGTCTTCAACAACTCCGGGGAGACCGGGCTGGCCGCGCGAACCGCCGCACGGGCCCGCGACGCGGGCTGGAAGGTGGTCGGAGCCGACAACTGGCACGGCTCCATCCCGTCGAGCACCGTCTACTACCCGAAGCGACTGCTGTCTGCGGCCAAGCTGCTCGCGCACGACCTCGGCATCCATCGGCTCCGCCCGGCGGTCGCGCCGATGCGGTTCGACCGGCTCACGGTGATCCTCACCCACGGCTATATCGCCGGCTAGCTGGCCGGCCGGCCGGTTGCCCGGGTTCGCCGGGGTTCCGGGGTTGGCCGGAGTTCCCGGGGTTCCGGGGTTGGCCGGAGTCCCGGGGTTCCCGGGGTTGGCCGGAGTCCCGGGTTTCCGGGAGGAGGGTGTTGGCTGGGGGGATGGAGTTCCGGACCGCCGAGGGGCAGGCCAGGTACGACGCGCTCGTCGAGCACGCGGCCGCGACGCTGGTCGGTCTCGACTTCGACGGGACCCTGGCCCCCATCGTGGATGACCCGGCCGCGGCGTACGCGCACCCCGACGCGCCCGGCATGCTCATCGAGCTGGCGCGCGTCGTACGCCAGGTGGTGGTCGTCACCGGGCGGCCCGCCCGCCAGGTCGTCGAGCTGGCCGGACTGGAGCGGGTTGCCGATGCTCTCGAGGGGGCTCTCGAGGGCGCTGGGCGAGTCGAGGTGCGCGGGCAGTACGGCGACCAGAGCTGGCGCTCCGACACGCGCCGTTTCGAGGCCCGGCCGCCGCCCGAGGGGCTGGCCGGCTTCGCCGAGGAGCTTCCGCGAGCGCTGGCCGCGGCCGGTGCGGCGGACGCGTTCGTCGAGGACAAGGGGGTCGCGATCGCCGTACACGTGCGGCGGCTGGTGGACGCGCGCGACGCGTTCGACCGGCTGCTCGGCCCGCTGCGCGCGCTGGCGGAGCGGCACGGCTTGGGCGTCGAACCGGGGCGGCTGGTGGTCGAGATCCGGGAGCCGGGGATGACCAAGGGGCGGGCCCTGCTGGCGGCGGTGCGGGCCGCCGCGGCGGAGGCGGTGCTCTTCATCGGCGATGACCTGGCCGATCTGGACGCCTTCGACGCCGTGGTCGGGCTAAGGCGGCACGGGATCCCGGGGCTGTTGGTCTGCTCCGGCTCGGACGAGCAGCGTGCGCTCGTGGACCTGGCCGACCTCGTCGTCGATGGCCCGGCCGGCGTGGTCACCTTCCTCCGTACCCTCGCCGCCGCGGCTGCCTCACCCACCTCACCCACGTGACCCTCGCCCGGACCCCCTCGTCCCCCACCTCGTCCCCGTTGAGTTGGGGGTTCTGCCCCGTTGAGTTGGGGGTTCTGCCCCGCGCGTCGCTCACTCGTCGGGGCCGGGCAGATACCCCCCATCGCCCAGTCCGGCCCACCGCTCGAACGGGTTGTGCGTCCCGCGATCTCCGGCGCGAAGCCGGGAGTACGCCGCGGCCGCGGCGTACAAGGGGAGCATCGGGAGGCCGAGGCAGGCGGCGTACTGCGAGGCGTGCCGGTCCTCGTGTCGCAACAGCGCCGGTCGTTGCGCCAGCCAGTGCGCGTCGTACGGCGTGAGGACTACGTTCCCAATGGTGAACGCCGGAGCTCTTCGGAAGGGGAGCCGGTGGTTGACGGCGAGCAGCAGGCCCCGATCCCCACGATGCAACCTGGCCCGTCCCACTACGGCCGCGGTCACGCCGAGAAGGGTGGAGCCGTTGAGCGCGTTCACCACAGCGCGGACCCGCCACAACTCCATGCGGCCATCCTGGACGGGCAGAACCCCCGACTCAACGGGGCAGAACCCCCCACTCAACGGGGCAGAACCCCCCACTCAACGGGGGGAGGCGGGTGTCCGGATGGTGGATGCGGTGTACAAATGCTGAGACGGGGTGCGTAGGGTGGAGCCGCTCATCCAGAGGGGCAGAGGGAACGGCCCGACGAAGCCCCGGCAACCCGCCACGGTCACGGCACGCCGCACGACACAGCCGCACGGCAGCCGACCACGTGGTCACGGTGCTAATTCCGGCCCGCGTCGAGAGTCGGCGTGGGGAAGATGAGGAGGCCAGCTCGTGAGCACACCCACCGTCGAGACGACCGGACGTGGCCTGCGCGAGGGCGCCTTCGGCAACGCCGTGGAGCTGATCTGCCGCGAGTGCCGGGCCACCCAGCCGCTCGGCCCGTCGTACGCATGTCCCGAGTGCTTCGGGCCGCTCGAGGTCGGCTACCGGTTCCCCGAGGTCACCCGGGCCGGGATCGAGGCCGGCCCGAAGAACATCTGGCGGTACCAGCAGCTGCTGCCGGTGCCCGCCGACATCACCGCCAGCCGCAACATGGAACCGGGGTTCACCCGGCTGGTTCGCGCCGACAACCTGGCGCGAGAGCTGGGCATGCGAAGGCTCTGGGTCAAGGACGACTCGGGCAACCCCACCCACTCCTTCAAGGACCGCGTGGTCGCGGTGGCATTGTCGGCGGCCCGCGAGTTCGGCAGCACCGTCTTCGCCTGCCCGTCGACCGGCAACCTGGCCAACGCGGTCGCCGCGGCCGGAGCTCGCGCCGGGTTCAGGACCGTGGTCTTGATCCCGTCCGACCTCGAGCGCGCCAAGGTGCTCACCACCGCGGTGTACGGCGGCACGCTGATCGCCGTGCACGGGAGCTACGACGACGTCAACCGGCTCGCGAGCGAGATCGCCGACGAGCAGGAGGGGTGGGCGTTCGCCAACGTCAACGTGCGCCCCTACTACGCCGAGGGGTCCAAAACGCTCGGCTTCGAGGTCGCCGAGCAGCTCGGATGGCGGCTGCCCCGCCAGGTGGTGATCCCGGTTGCCTCCGGTTCCCAGCTCACCAAGGTCGACAAGGGGTTCTCCGAGCTGGTCGACCTTGGGCTCGTCGACGCGGCGCCGTACGCGATCTTCGGCGCCCAGGCCTCCGGGTGCGCGCCGGTGGCAGCCGCCTTCAAGGCGGGCCACGACGTGGTGCGCCCGGTCAGACCGGACACGATCGCCAAGTCGTTGGCGATCGGCAACCCGGCCGACGGGCCCTATGTCCTCGACGTGATCCGTCGGACCGGCGGGGCGGTAGAAGACGTCGGCGACGACGAGGTCCGGGACGGGATCGAGCTGCTCGCGCGCACCGAGGGCATCTTCGCCGAGACCGCCGGTGGGGTGACGGTTGCTACCTTGAGGAAGCTGGTCGAGTCCGGCCGGCTCGATCCCGACGAGGAGACGGTCGTGTTCAACACCGGCGACGGGCTCAAGACGCTCGACGCGGTGGCGGACCGGGTCGGACCCACGGCGACCATCGAGCCGTCGTACGCCGCACTCACCGCGACCGGTCTGGTCTGAGCGAGGAGGAGCCCATGAGCGTCAGTGTCCGGATCCCCACCATCTTGCGCAGCTACACGGGCGGCGCGTCCGAGGTGAACGCCGAGGGCGGCACGGTGTCGGAGGTGCTGGTGGACCTCGACCGGAACCATCCGGGCATCAAGGCGCGGATCCTCGACGAGCAGGGGGCGATCCGACGGTTCGTGAACGTCTACGTCGGCAACGACGACGTGCGGTTCCTCGACGCGTTGGCGACCCCGACGCCGGAGGGAACGAAGATCTCGGTGATCCCCGCCGTCGCGGGCGGCTGAGCGGGCGGCTGAGCGGGCGGGGGAATGGAGCGGCCGGAGAGCGCTGGACGCGCCACTCCGGCCTTGGCCTCGTCGCACCCACGAGGTGGGAACAGGGTAGGGGGGCGTGGCGACCCGGTCAATGACTGGTCAAAGACCGGGCAATGCCCGGTCGATCACCCGCGCCCGCCTTGCACTCGCTGGGGCGAGTGCTAAAAATGGCGTTAGCACTCTCGACAGGAGAGTGACAACTCAGGGACCGGAAGGCGAGGCCTTCGGCGCCGGCGGGAATGGTTCGCCGGGTCAGCGGGGTCGTCCGTCGCGGGCGTCGGCCGGGCCAGTTCTCTACGCGTGAGGATTCGTAGCAGAGATGCCGAAGCTGATTGCATTCAACGAGGAAGCCCGGCGCGGCCTCGAGCGTGGCATGAACACGCTCGCCGACGCCGTCAAGGTGACGCTGGGTCCCAAGGGCCGCAACGTTGTCCTCGAGAAGAAGTGGGGTGCTCCCACGATCACCAACGATGGCGTGTCCATCGCCAAGGAGATCGAGCTCGAGGACCCGTATGAGAAGATCGGTGCCGAGCTGGTTAAGGAAGTAGCGAAGAAGACCGACGACGTCGCCGGCGACGGCACGACGACGGCGACCGTGCTGGCTCAGGCCATGGTCCGCGAAGGGCTGCGCAACGTCGCGGCCGGTGCGAACCCGATGGCCCTCAAGCGAGGCATCGAGAAGGCCGTCGAGGCCGTCTCGGAGCAGCTGCTCGGGATGAGCAAGGAC
>JBOHDW010000117.1:0-4140 GCA_050700795.1 Nocardioidaceae bacterium
CTCGTCGGCGATCAGCAGCTTCGGCTGGACGGCGAGCGCGCCCGCGATCAGGACCCGTTGCCGCTGCCCGCCCGACAGCTCGTGGGGATAGCGCAGGAACAGCGACTCCGGAGGCCGCAGCCCCGCCGACGACAGCGCGCGCGCGACCAGCTCGGTCTCGGTGAACGGGGAGGACGCCACCAGCCTGTGAACCCTGAGCCCCTCCGCGACGGATTGGTACACCGTCTGGCGTGGGTTGAGCGCACCGGAGGGGTCCTGCAGGACCAGCTGCACGTGCCGGCGCAGCCTCTTCAGGCCGCGCGTCGACCGGTTCATCGCCGCACCCTGCCAGCGGATCTCGCCCGCCGCGGGCTGGGTCAGCCCGACCAGGGTCCGGGCCAGCGTGGTCTTCCCCGACCCCGACTCACCCACCAGGGCCACCACCTCGCCGGCTCGTACCACCAGGTCGGCCCCGTCCAGCGCCCGCGCGACCCGGCCGGTCCGGGTGGTGAACTCGACGCGGACGCCGTGGGCCGACAGCTCGTCTCGCACGATGTCCACATTGCTCGTCAGGGCGTTCATGCGCCGATCCTGAGGCAGGCCGCCGTGTGGTCGTCGCCGTACGACGCGAGCGCCGGCTCGTCGGTGCGACACACGTCGGCGGCACGAGGACACCGGGGGTGGAAGGAGCAGCCTCCGGGGAGGTTGCGCGGGTCGGGCGGGTCGCCGGGCAGGCCGGCCGGGGCGAACCGGGCGGCCGGATCGCCGACGCGGGGGAACGCGGCGGACAGGGCGCCGGCGTACGGGTGCAGCGCGGTGGTGAAGATCTTCTCCGCGGGCCCCTCCTCGACCACCCGCCCGGCATACATCACCGTGATCCGGTCGCACAGGTCGGCGAGCACGGACAGGTCGTGGCTGATCATCATCATGCCGACGCCGCGTTCTTGGACCAGCCCCGAGAGCACCCCGAGGACCTGCGCCTGAACCATCACGTCGAGCGCGGTGGTGGGTTCGTCGGCCACCAGCAGGTCGGGATCGCACGCGAGCGCCATCGCGATCATCACCCGCTGCTTCTGACCACCGGAGAGCTGGTGCGGGTAGTTGCGGGCCCGGTCGGGGTCGAGCCCGACCTGGTCGAGCAGCTCCTCGACGCGCGCGCGCACCGTGTGCTCATCGAGGCCGGGTGTGTGCACGTGGATCGGCTCGGCGATCTGGTACCCGATGCGATGCACCGGGTTCAGCGAGTGCAGGGCCCCCTGGAAGACGATCGACGCACCGGCCCAGCGCACCGCGCGCAGGTCACCCCAGCGCATGGTGAGGACGTCGTGCCCCTCGAACAGCACCCGACCGGTGACCGTCGCCGAGGGCGGCTGGAGGCGCAGCACGGTGCTGGCCAGGGTGGACTTGCCGCACCCGGACTCGCCGGCCACCCCGACGATCTGTCCGCGGGCGACGCTGAGGTCCACCCCGCGGACGGCCGGCAGGGCTCCCTCGCTGGTCGCGTAGGTGACGTGCAGGTCCTCGATCCTCAGCAGTGGCTCGCCACCCGTCGGCACCGGGCCCGGTCCCGCGCTCATGACTGCCCTCTCAGCCGTGGGTTGAAGATCTCCTCCAGGGCCTGGCCGATCAGCGTGAACGCGAGCACGACCAGCACCACGCACACGCCCGGCGGCACGATGTACCACCAGCAGCCGGTGGTGATCGCGCCCACCTGGAAGGCGCTGTCGAGCATGGTTCCCCACGAGGTCCGCGTCGGGTCCCCCAGGCCGAGGAAGCTCAAGGTGGTCTCGGTCAAGATGGCGCCGGCGACGGTCAGCGTGGTGTTCGCGAAGACCATCGGCATCACGTTGGGCAGCACGTGCCTGCCGATCTGATGCCACCGACCGGCACCGATCGCCTGCGCGCGCTCGACGTACGCACGCTCCTTGATCGACAGCGTCTGGCTCCGGATCAGCAGCGCGGTGCTCGGCCAGGAGGTCACCCCGATCACGATGACGATGTTGAACAGCCCGCGTCCCAGCACCGCGGCCAAGGCGATCGCCAGCGGCAGGAACGGGATCACCAGGAACCACTCGGTGATGCGGAAGGTGATCCGCCCGACCCACCCCGTGAAGTAGCCCGAGATGAGGCCGAGCAGCGTCCCGATCACCATGGAGATAAGCGTTGCCGAGAGGCCCACGAACAGCGAGATCCGCGAGCCCCAGATCAACAGGGTGAGCACCGACCTGCCGTTCTCGTCGGTGCCGAGCAGGTAGTGCGAGGACGGGGGCCCCAGCACCGGCCCATTCGCGAGGGTGACATCGAGCCCCTTCGAGCTCGCCAGGAGCGGGGCGGCAAGCGCCACGGCCACGAAGACGACCAGGATGGCGAGCCCGGCCACGCCGCCGCGATGCGTGGTGAAGGCCTTCCAGGTGCGGCGGTACGACGCCAAGCGGCGCTGGCGGGCGAGCCTTCGGGCCGAGACAGTGGGGACGGTGGTCGCGCTCACGTCCGCACCCTCGGGTCGAGCCAGCCATAGATCAGGTTGGCGACGAGGTTGGCCGCGATAACCCCGGCGCTGGCCACCAGGAAGGTGCCCTCCAGGACCGGGAAGTCGGGCACCCCGATGGCGTCGGTGGACAGCAGGCCGAGGCCGGGGATGGAGAAGACGGTCTCGACGGTGATGGCGCCCGAGACCACGAAGCCGATGTTGAGGGCGATCACGGTCGTGGTGGGCAGCAGCGCGTTGCGCACGGCGTGCCGGTTGCGGACCACGACGTCGCGCAACCCCTTGGCGCGTGCGGTCTGGAGGTAGTCCTCGCCGAGCTCGTCGAGCAGCGAGCTGCGCATGATCAGGGAGTACTCGGCAAGGTAGGCCAGGGCCAGGGTCGTCACGGGCAACGCCAGGTGCCAGGCCGTGTCGAGGATCCCGTGCAGGGACGATGGTTCGACTCCCGCGGAGTGCAGCCCGCCGGTCGGGAAGATCCCGGGAACGAACCCGAACCCGACGCCGAGCCCGGCGATCAGCAGCAGCCCCAACCACCACTCCGGCATCGCGTAGAGGGTCAGCGAGGTGCCGGTCGAGACCTTGTCGAAGATGCTGCCGCGGTTCCAGGCACCCCGGATGCCGAGGTAGACGCCGATGACGGTGGACAAGATGGTGGAGCTCCCGACCAGGAGGAGCGTCGGCCAGAGCCGGTCCCAGATCAGCTGCGAGACGGGCAGGCGGTACTGGATGGAGATGCCCAGGTTGCCGTGCACGGTGTTCTGCAGGAAGGTCCAGAACTCCTGGGGCAGCGGCTGGCCGAGACCGTAGGTCTTGTTGAAGGCGTCGACCTGCGCCTGGGTGTTGAGGTGGCCACGGCCCAGGCTGCGGGCCGGGTCACCGGGCAGGATCCGGAAGAGGAAGAAGTTAACCACCAGCATGAACAGCAGGCTGCCGATCGACCCGAGAACCTTGATCCCGACGTATGCCCCGTAGCCGCGCGACGACCTCTCGGCCGCCTCCTCGGCCTCGGCCACCAGGCCCGGATCGGCCACCAGGCTCATCCGTCCCCTTCCGACCCGGGTCTGAGCCTGCGCCCCGACCAGCCCCGGCTCACTCGCGGTCCGCCGCGGACGACCGGCGACGCATCATCATGAACCCACCGCCGATGAGCAGCAGCACCACCACCACGCCAACCCCGATCAGGAACGGCCCGGTCGACGAGGAGCCGTTGGCGCCCTTGGTCGCCTTGACGGCACCGCTGAGCGATCCGCCCGCGGTGGCGCTGTCGCAGTTGCCGGCCTCGGACGCGGGCTTGATGTGGATGTAGTTGTAGACGCCGTACTGCTCGAGCCAGACACCGCCGGGATTGGGCTGCGGCACGAAGCACGCGAACTTGTCGGACCGGACGGCCTCGCCGGAGGTGTCGTACACCGTCACCAGGTACGGCGAGTCCTGGTAGAGGATCTGCTGCATCTTCTTGACATCCGCCACGCGCTGGGCCTGGTTGGTCGAGACGTGCTGCTCGTTGTAGAGCTTGTCGTACTCCTTGTTGCAGAAGAACGAGTCGGATGAGTGTTGCCGCTGGGCACACGTCATGTAGCTGAGCATCGAGTCCGGATCCGGCTCGACGTACCAACCCCACTCGAACGCGTCGTAGTCGCCCTTGTAGATCACGTTGGTCAGCTGGCTGGAGC
>JBOHDW010000118.1:0-5253 GCA_050700795.1 Nocardioidaceae bacterium
GGCATCGACTGTCCCCACGCCGTCCAGTACGACGGTGAGCCGGGTCTGGTCGGGCCCGCGACGTGCCGCCTCGACCCGGCCCCGTAACCGGCCATCGACACCGACCCTCAGCGCGGAGCGGCGCAGCGCCACCGCCGCGGCGGGCGGCCGCCCCGCGGCCCGCAGCACGACGGCGGCCGCTCGGCCCGTGAGCACGGTCGCGTAGCCCAGGAAGCGAGCAACCTCGGCGTCGGCGGGTGCGCCCCACACGTGCTCGACCGTGCCCTGCTGAACGATCCGGCCGGTCCGCATGACGGCCATCCGGTCGGCCACGGTGAACGCCTCCTCCTGGTCATGGGTGACCAGCAGCGCCGTCGTACCCGACGCCACCAGGATCCGCCTCAGGTCGACCGCCAGCCGCTCGCGCAGCGCCCGGTCGAGCGCCGACAGCGGCTCGTCGAGCAGCAGCAGCCTCGGCTCGACCGCCAGAGCGCGGGCCAGCGCCACGCGCTGCCGTTCCCCCCCGGAGAGGGTGTCCGGGCGGCGGGCCCCGAAGCCGGCCAGGCCGACCAGGACGAGCAGCTCCTCGACCCTGGCGGTCACCAGGGCCGCGGGTCGCCGGCGGATCCGGAGCGGGTAGCCGACGTTGGCGGCCACGTCCTGGTGGGGGAAGAGCTGGCCGTCTTGGAACATCAGGGCGAACCCACGACGGTGCGTGGGCACACCGGCGAGGTCGTGACCGTCGTACCGGATGGCTCCCGCGGTCGGCGGCTCCAGCCCCGCGATGGCGCGAAGGAGGGTCGACTTGCCCGACCCCGAGGGGCCCAGGACCGCGAGCACCTGACCCGACGGGAGGTCGAGCGAGGCCCGGTCGACCGCAACGGTCGAGCCGAACCGGACGGACAGCCCTCGCACCTCCAGCACCTCAGAACGCTCCCACGTTGCCGACCCGAAGACGTTCGACCAGGCCCATCACGGAGGCGGTCAGCACGGCGAGTACGACGGACGCGGCCATCGCCATCCCGAAGTCCTCGGCACCCGGTCGCGAGAGCAGGGTGTAGATGACGACGGGAAGAGTGGGCCGATCCGGCCGGACCAGGAAGCTGGTCGCGCCGAACTCCCCGATCGACACGGCGAACGCGAACCCGGTGGCCGCGAGCAGTGGCCGCCACACCACGGGCAGGTCCACCGTCGCGAACGCCCGCCAGGGGGCCGCCCCCAACGAGGCGGCGGCCTGCCGCTGCCGGGGGTCGACCGACGCCAGCACCGGGGCGACCGTGCGAACGACCAGCGGGAGGGCAACCATCGCCTGGGCGATCGGGACCAGGAGAGCGGAGCCGCGCAGATCGACCGGCGGTCGGTTCAAGGTGATCAGGAAGCCGAAGCCGACCGTCACCGCTGACACGCCGAGGGGGAGCATGAACGCGCCGTCGAGGACGGCCAGCGCGCGTTGCTCGGGCCGTCCGCGGGGGTCCCTCGTGAGCAGCAGCGAGACGAGCAGGCCGAGCACCATCGCCAGCAGGGTCGCGTCGACCGCGATCCGCCATGAGTTGGAGACGGCCGTGGTGACCGGCACGAGCAGGGCCTTGTTCGACCCGACTCCGGTCAGGGCACGGTAGTGGCCCAGCCCCCAGCCTCCGTCGACCCGGAGCGACGACACCGCGAGGGCGACGAGGGGCGCGGCCACGAACGCGAGGACCAGCGCCGTCGCCGCTAGGGCTCCCGCGTCGGTCCCGCGAGGTCGGCGGGCACGCGTCTCCCGGCGCTCGAGCGAACGTTCCCTGCTGGTCCGGGCCCGGTGTGCGGCGTACAGCAGCGACGAGACGACCGCGAGCTGCAGGATCGACAGGACCGCCGCCCCGCGAAGGTCGAGGAACTGAGTGGTGAGCAGGTAGATCTGGGTCTCCACCGTCGTGTAGTGCAGACCACCGAGCGTGAGCACCAGCCCGAAGGAGGTGGCGCAGAACAGGAAGACGACGCTCGCCGCGGAGACGATGGCCGGAGCGAGTGCGGGGAGCGTCACGGTGCGGAAGACCTGCGCGGGAGTTGCACCGAGGGCGGCCGCGGCCTCCTCGCGCCGACGATCGAGCCCCTCCCACATGCCGCCGACGGTGCGGACCAGGACGGAGAGGTTGAAGAAGATCATCGCCGCGATGATCGCGGCGGGCGTTCCGTCGAGGCCGAGGAACCCCAGCGGGCCGGTGGGGATGAGCAGGGTGCGGAACGCGACTCCGACGACGACCGTGGGCAACACGAACGGCATCACCACGAAGGCGCGCAGCAGTGCCCGACCCGGGAACCGGAGCCGATACAGCACGAACGACACCGGCAGGCCGAGCACGACGGTGAACGCAGTGGCAGCGGTCGACGACCAGATCGTGAACCAGAGCGCGCGCAGGACGGCCGGCCGGCCGAACACCTCACCGAGCCCGGGGACGCCGTGGGAGAAACCGCGCGAAACCATCCCGACGACCGGCCACGCGAAGAAGACCAGCAGGGCAGCGACGGGGATCGCCGCGAGGGCGGCCAACCCCGACGCGGCACGAAGTCGGTCGCGCCTCACCCGGTGACCGCGCTCCAGGTCCGCAGCCACTGGTCACGTTTCGCGGCGATCGTCGCCGGGGGCAGCGTCAGCGGGTGCGGCGCCGTGGCGGCGTACCGGGCCCAGACCTTGGGCAGCGCCAGACTGGTGTCCACCGGGTAGACGTACATCTCTTCGGGGAGCCGCGACTGGAACGCCCGGCGCAGCATGAAGCTCTCGAAGGCCCGGGCCCCGGCGGGGTTCTGCGCACCCTTGAGCACGCCGGCGTACTCGACCTGGCGGAAGCACGTGTCGAGCAGTGCGCTGGTCGTGGGGGCGGTTCCGCCCTTCGGGATGGTGTCGGGCGGCGAGGAGGCGTACGACGTGACGATGGGCCGGTCGCCGTTCCCCCCTCCCGCCGTGTAGTCGACGCCCCAGGCGTCCGTCCAGCCGGCCGTGACCTTGGCCCCGTTGGCCATCAGCGCGCGCCAGTAGTCGGGCCAGTGAGCGCCGTAGCGGGCGATGGTCGCGAGCAGGAACGCGAGTCCCGTCGAGGAGGTGGTGGCCCCTTCGGTGACGAAGAGGTCGCGGTAGGCCGGCCGGGTGAGGTCCGCGAGGGTCTTGGGCGGGGCCAGGTGGTGGTCGGCGAACCACATGTCGTCGATGTTGACGCAGACGTCGCTGTAGTCGATCGGGGTCAGCTGCTTCGAGCCTCCCGGCAGGTCGAACCGGGCGGCGCTCGCGGGTACGTCGGCCGGGGTGAAGTCGGCCAGGATGCCGGCATCGACGGCCCTCGAGCCGAAGGTGTTGTCGATGCCGTAGGTGAGATCCGCGATCGGGTCGCCCTTGGTCAGCACCAGCTTGTTGGTGAGCGCGCCGGCGTCGCCGTTCTCCTCGATGACGACGTGGTAGCCCGTCCGCCTGGTGAACTGCTCGAGCACCCGCTTCGACATCGCCCAGGCGTCGTGGGTGGCGACCACGACCCGTTTGTCGGTGGGGCCGCCCCCCGTCGTACCGCCGACCGAGCAGGCGGTGAGTGCCAGGAGCACGCTCGCGGTGATGGCGACGACCGCCGTGGGTCGGGGCACGTCTGACTCCCTGTCCTAGGGAGGGTTCCCTGCCGCGGTCGCGCTGCAAGGCGCTGCCCGGACACGGAGAAGAGCTCGACTCCCTTCGCCGGTGCTAACCGGATCAGGTTCGAGGGTCTGCGGCCTTTCCCGCACTCTCAGCGCTTCGCGCGCTCCCCTGTCTGCTTCCCCCCAGCATACCAACCGATTCGTCTGCGCTCTTTCGTCTGTTTCGAGCGAGAGGATCGCAGACGAATCGGTTGGTACGGCGGGCTTTCGGCTCAGCCGAGGTGGCCGCGCACGCTGGCGTGCCCCTTCAGCAGGTTGCGCGCGATGGTCCGGCGCTGGATCTCGTCGGTGCCTTCGTAGATCCTGAGCAGCCGAAGCTCGCGGTACCACCGTTCGACGGGCAGCTCCCGGGTGTAGCCCATGCCGCCATGCATCTGCAGGACGCGGTCGACTATCTCGTTGGCCTTGACCCCGCCGTAGAGCTTCGCCATCGACTGCCCCTGCCGGGAGTCGATCCCATGGTCGACCTGCCACGCCGCGGCGAGGACCAGCCAGCGCAGCGCCTCGATCTCCACCGCCGAGTCGGCCACCATCCACTGGATCGCCTGACGATCGGCGATCGGCTGACCGAACGTGACCCGGTTCCGTGCATGCTCCATCGCCATCTCGAGCAGCCGCTCGCAGGCGCCCAGGGCGCGCGCGGGGAGCATGTAGCGCCCCTTGCCGATCCACCGCATGGCGAGCTCGAACCCGTTGCCCTCCTCGCCGAGGATGTGGTCATGGGGGACGCGCACCCCGTCGAAAACGAGCGCCGCTGGGCCCCACTCGCCCATGGTGTCGATCGGCTCCGACTTCCAGCCCATATCGCGGTCGACCAGGAAGCAGGTCACCCCACCGTCGGCCCCTTTGGCCTTGTCCGTGACGGCGAAGACCATGCAGAAGTCCGCCTCGTTGCCGCCGGTGATGAACGTCTTCTCGCCGCTGATCACCCACTCGTCACCCTGACGTACGGCGCTGGTGCGGATCGCCCGGGCGTCGGAACCCGCACCCGGCTCGGTGATGGCGAAGCAACTCCTCTTCTCGCCGCTGATGGTGGGCAGTAGGTACTGCCGCCGCTGCTCCTCGTTGGCGATGAACAAGATGTTGTCGGCGTCGCCTCCGAACGTGAAGGGGACGAACGACCGACCGAGCTCGGCCATGACGAGGGCGGTGGCTACGGCGCCGATCCCCATGCCGCCGTACTCCTCGGGGGTGTTCAGTCCGAAGAAGCCGGCGGACTTCGCCTTGCCCTGTAGAGAGGTCAGCTCGGAGTGGGTGAGCCCCCGCTCGTTGCGGCGTTCACGGGTGAGCACCTCCTGCTCGAGGGGCATCACCTCCTTGCGGACGAAGGTGCGGACCCAGTCGCGGATCTCGCGTTCCTCGTCGGTCAGGCTCAGCTCCATCTCTCTCCCTCCCAGAACCGATTCGTCTGCGTTGTTTCGTCTGTTTCGAGCGGCGGGGTCGCAGACGAATCGGTTGTTGCCGCCACCCGGGGTGGGCGCTCCTGGCGAGCCTAATCGCCGCCTTCACCGCCGTCGTGTGTGCGCGCCCGGCACCCCACTACCAGGACCCCGCGAATGGTCATGAACTGCAACCCCCACCGCCGAAACCGTGCGGTTGGGGACCAAACCGCAACAA
>JBOHDW010000119.1:0-3395 GCA_050700795.1 Nocardioidaceae bacterium
GCGTTGCGCCCCTCGAGGGCATCGATCGTCCAGCCCTTGATGGTCTTGGCCAGGATCACCGTCGGCTGACCGACGTGGTCCTTGGCCGCCTTGAACGCGGCGTACACCTTGCGGTAGTCGTGGCCACCGCGCGGCAGCTTGCGCAGCTGCTCGTCGGACATGTGCTCGACCATCTTGCGCAGCCGCGGGTCGCCGCCGAAGAAGTTCTCGCGGATGTAGGCCCCGGTCTCCACCGAGTAGGTCTGGAACTGGCCGTCCGGGGTGGTGTTCATCCGGTTCACGAGTACGCCGTCGACGTCGCGGGCGAGCAGGTCGTCCCACTCGCGGCCCCACACGACCTTGATGACGTTCCAGCCGGCGCCGCGGAAGTACGACTCGAGCTCCTGGATGATCTTGCCGTTGCCGCGCACCGGACCGTCGAGCTGCTGGAGGTTGCAGTTGATCACGAACGTGAGGTTGTCGAGCTCCTCGCGGGCGGCCAACCCGATCGCGCCGAGCGACTCGGGCTCACCCATCTCGCCGTCGCCGAGGAACGCCCACACGTGCTGGTCGCTGGTGTCCTTGATGCCGCGGTTCTGCAGGTAGCGGTTGAAGCGGGCCTGGTAGATCGAGTTCATCGCGGTGAGCCCCATGGAGACGGTGGGGAACTCCCAGAAGTCCGACATCAGCCGGGGGTGCGGGTACGACGGCAGCCCCTTGTGTGGCCCCTGCGACACCTCCTGGCGGAAGTTCGCCAGCTGTTCGGCGCTGAGCCGGCCCTCGAGGAAGGCGCGTGCGTAGAAGCCGGGGGAGGCGTGCCCCTGGAAGAAGACCTGGTCGCCACCGCCCTCATGGTCCTTGCCCCGGAAGAAGTGGTTGAACCCGACCTCGTAGAGCGAGGCCGCGGACTGGTACGTCGCGATGTGCCCGCCGACCTCCAACCCCTTGCGGTTCGCCGAGGAGACCATCACCGCGGCGTTCCACCGGATGAACGCGCGGATGCGGCGCTCGATGTCCTCGTCGCCCGGGAACCACGGCTCGCGCTCGGGTGGGATCGTGTTGATGTAGTCGGTGCTCCGCAGCGCCGGGACGCCGACCTGCTTCTCTCGCGCGCGTTCCAACAGCCTCAACATGAGGTAGCGCGCGCGTTCGCGGCCACGCTCATCGATCATCTCGTCGAAGGAGTCCAGCCACTCGTTGGTCTCCTCCGGGTCGATGTCCGGGAGCTGGGTCGGCAGCCCCTCGTGGATCACCGTTGGTTGCTGGATCGCGGGTTTCGTATCGTCAGCCACCCCTTCATCGTGTCACGCGAAGGCGGCCGGGAGAAACGGGTCGAAGGTCCCCCGGTCCACGGTCAGACGCGGTCGAGTGGAAGGTGCGGTTCCATCGGGAGTACGACGCGTACGGCGTCCCCGACCGAGACGTCCCCTCCGCGTCGTACCACCGCCATGACGCCGGCTCGCCGTACCACCGTGCCGTCCTCGTCGACGTGCAGGACCCGCTTGAGCAGCCCGGCGCCGAGACTGTCGATCTGCACGCACGGGTTGCGCAGCCCGGTGAGCTCGATGAGCGCCTCCTGCCCGAGGTGGAGCAGGGTACCGGTGGGCAGGGCGAGCAGGTCGACTCCGACGGTCGTGACGTTCTCGCCGAGCAGCCCGGGACCCACGTCGTACCCGGCCTCGGTGAGCTCGTCGAACAACTCCTGGGCGATCACGTGCACCTGGCGAACGTTCGGCTGGGTGGGGTCCTTGCGCATCCGCGAGAGGTGTTGGATGGTCGCGCCGGCATGGGCGTCCCCCTCGACGCCGTACCCCTCGAGGAGCCGGATCGCGGAGCGCGGCGGCTTCGAGAACGCGTGCTCGGGACCGGCGGCCAGGGCGGCGACGCGGGGCGCGGGGGTCACCGGGTCAGGGTAGGCGGCGCGAGCACTGCCGGTCGGGCGGCCCGCCGATCGGTCCGGGCGGGGGGCCTCAGGCTTGCACAGTCCCCCGCCTTTCCGGTGTAGTTGGCCCAAACCTGCCCGGACGGGCGGGCGTCGAGTCGTTGGGGAGGATCACTTGAGCGCGACCGGGGGTGGCGAGGCCACCCAGACTGCCGGTACCCGTCTGGGGCTCACCCAGGGGATGGTCGTCCAGGAGCTCGGGTGGGACGAGGACGTCGATGACGAGTTGCGGGTCGCGATCGAGAACACCATCGATGCCGATCTGGTGGACGGTGACTACGGCAACGTCGTCGACTCGGTGCTGCTCTGGTGGCGCGACGCCGACGGGGACCTGGTCGACTCCCTGGTCGACGCGCTGACCGATCTGGTCGGCGGCGGGGTGATCTGGCTGCTGACTCCGAAGATCGGCCGGCCCAACGCGGTCGAGGCGGCCGACATCGCCGAGGCGGCGCCGGTCGCCGGGCTGGCTACCACGACGACCGCCCCAGTCAGCAGGGACTGGGTCGCCACCCGGCTGGTCGCACCCAAGAGCCGCTGACCGCCGGGGCCTGTTTCGCCGGGTCGCTGACTTGCCGGGTCGCCGTCGCCGTACTCACCACGATGAACCGGAACTGACCACGGGGAACTCCACGTGGTCAGTTCCGCTTCACCATGGGGCCATGGTGAAGCAGTGGCAAGGCAAGCCCCCACGCCCGCGGCGTAGGGCGATGCGCGGCTGTGACACCATGGCCGGACCCTTCTCGAAGGAGCCCCCTCATGGTCGACGTCGGAGCCGAGGCCCCGGACTTCACCCTGCGAGACCAGCACGGCCAAGAGCTGATCCTCTCCAAGTTCCGCGGAGAGAAGGCGGTCGTGCTGATGTTCTACCCGTTCGCGTTCAGCGGGGTCTGCACCGGCGAGTTGTGCGAGGTCAGGGATCGGCAGTCGAACTTCGATGACGAGGACGTCCACCTGGCGGCGATCTCGTGCGACCCGGTCTACTCGCTGCGCGCCTTCGCCGACCGTGACGCGCTGTTCTTCCCGCTCCTGTCGGACTTCTGGCCGCACGGCGCGGTGTCGAAGGCGTACGGCGTCTTCGACGAGGAGCGCGGCTGCGCGCGGCGTTCGACGTTCATCGTGGACAAGGCCGGGGTGATCCGCTGGAGCGTGCACAACGCCATGCCGGAGGCTCGTGACCTGTCCGACCAGATCGCCATTCTCGAGAACTTGAGGGCTGGAAGGTAAAAATTTCGTCCGTTCCCAGAAGTTTCCTCCCGCAACACGTGCCCCCTGGTGTTCAATAGTCATTGCTACGACCGCTGGTGACCCGAGACGCCAGCGGTCGTGGTCTTTTGTTGCCCCGGTTTCGGCTCCCGTAGGCTGACCGTCGCTCGAGCCGCCCGGGAGGCGACCGGGCCCGGGGCGCATAGCTCAGCGGTAGAGCACTGGTCTTACAAACCAGCGGTCGCAGGTTCGAGCCCTGCTGCGCCCACCA
>JBOHDW010000120.1:0-18689 GCA_050700795.1 Nocardioidaceae bacterium
CCCCAGCTGTGGCCGACGTGGATGTCCACCTGACCAGGACGAACTACACCGGGCCAACCACCGTGACGATCACCGCCGCTCCGCTACCGGGCTACGTCGACACCAACCCCAGCAACAACAGCGCCACGACGACGCTGCAGGCCGTGGACAGTTCGGGTTCCTTCGGATACCTGTTCAGGCCGCTCGCAACCCCGGGAAATGGGCCGAACCAGGCCTCGGTCCTTGCCCTGTTCAAGGGCGTGCCTTCCACAGCGAGCTCTATTGACCTGTACCTGAGGCAGCCCCAGGACTCATTCACGCAGTCGCAGCCCCAGGACTGTGACTACATCGACGCGGGACACCTCCGTTGTAGTGGCGCCAGCTTCGTCGGGCTGTCCCTTCTCTACTTCCAAGCGACCCTTCCGGGGTTGAACGGCCAGGACCAGCATCGTCTCTATGCGCGCGTCGACGACGACCCAGCGACCGAGGTCAGTACCACCATCGAGCGGTGACAGACGCGGTTAGACTCGGCGTACTGCGGTGACGGAGACGAGTAGCCGCCGCCGACGGAGCACAGAGAACCGCCCGAGTCGCTGAGAGGGCGGTGTCCGTCGCGGCGCGCGAAGACACTCCAG
The DNA here is from genome assembly GCA_050700795.1 of Nocardioidaceae bacterium. Lineage (GTDB taxonomy): Bacteria > Actinomycetota > Actinomycetes > Propionibacteriales > Nocardioidaceae > JBOHDW01. The sequence continues at coordinate 615 of JBOHDW010000120.1, forward strand.
AGCAGCGCTCGACCAATGAGGTCGACCGGCCATTGGGCCGATCGACGAAGGTGTGGTGGCACCGCGAGTTCCCCGTCGCCCACACCTCCTGGGGCTACACCAGGAGGTGAATCATGGAACGCGTCCTCTCTCGCGACCTCGTCGCGAACCCCGCCCGGTACGCCGGCCGGCCGGTCCGCGTCGAGGGGTGGGTCCATCGGCGTCGTACCTTGGCCCAGGTCACGTTCGTCGTGCTCCGCGACCGCTCCGGGTTGGTCCAGGTCGTGGTCAAGGACCCCGAGACGATCGCGCAGGTGGCGGCGTACGGCGAGGAGACCGTCGTCTCCGTCGTCGGTACCGCCACCCCGAACCCGAGCGCGCCAGGCGGGATCGAGGTCGTCGACCCGGTCTTCGAGGCGCTCGGCGACCCGTCCGAGACGCCGCCGGTCGAGCTCTGGCGACCATCGTTGAACGCCGGCATGACCACCCTGCTCGACCACGCCCCGGTCACGCTGCGGCACCCGGTCCAACAGGCCAGGTGGCAGCTGGCCGCCGCCAGCCTGCATGGCTTCCGGTCGACCCTCGACGCCTTGGAGTTCACCGAGGTACACAGCCCGAAGCTGGTCGCGTCGGCGACCGAGAGCGGCGCCAACGTGTTCGCGGTCGACTACTTCGGCCGTCCGGCGTTCCTGGCCCAGTCACCGCAGTTCTACAAGCAGGTCCTGGTCGGCGTCTTCGAGCGCGTCTACGAGGTCGGGCCGGTGTTCCGGGCCGAGCCGCACGACACGGTGCGGCACCTGGCCGAGTACGTCTCCCTCGACGTGGAGCTCGGCTTCATCCACGACCACCGAGACGTGGTGGCGGTGCTGCGCGCCGTCGTCGCCGGCATGGTGTCGGCGGTCCGTTCGCGAGCCGCGGCGGCGGCGGAGCTGCTCGGGGTCGACGTACCCGCGGTACCGGAGCAGCTTCCGAGCGTGCACTTCCGAGACGCGTTGAGGATCGCCGGCGCACCCGACGACGAGCCCGACCTCGCCCCCGCCCACGAGCGCGCGGTCGGTGACTGGGCTCGTCGCGAGCACGGCAGCGACTTCGTTGTCGTGGAGGGGTACCCGACCGCTCACCGCGCGTTCTACACCCAGCCCGAGCCTTCGGAGCCGCGGTGGTCGCGGTCGTTCGACATGATCTTCCGAGGCGTGGAGCTGGTCAGCGGCGCACAGCGGCTGCACCGCTATGAGGACTACGTGAGGGTCCTGGCCCAGCGCGGCTACGACCGGGAGCCCTACCGGTCGTACGTCGAGACGTTCCGCTACGGCGTACCGCCGCACGGTGGGTTCGCCATCGGCCTCGAGCGCTGGGTCTCGCGGCTGACCGGCGTTGCGAACGTCCGGGAGGTGACCCTCTTCCCCCGGGACCTGCACCGGCTCACCCCCTGAGCAGGGGCCCCAAATCCCATGCGGATTGGTCCCCAACCGCGACATCTCGGCGTCAAACCGTGCGGTTGGGGACCAAACCGCACAAGGAAGGGGGGCCTTCCGCACAAGGAAGGGGAGCCGGGCCCCCGGTGTACGGCGCGGGCGCATCGGGTATGAAAGGGGTATGGCTCTCACCCGACTGATCGCGCGTCCCATGCTCGCCACGATGTTCGTGTACGGCGGCATCAACGCCCTGCGCAACCCCGACGCGATGGCCAAACGCGCCCAGCCGGTCACCGACCGGATCGCCGGCTTCGCCGAGCGGGTCGCGCCGGACCTGCCGATCCCCACCGACGCGAAGACGATGGTCCGCATCAACGCGGCGGTGCACATCGGCGCCGGGCTGGCCCTCGCCACCGGAAGGGCACCCCGACTTGCCGCACTCGTCCTCGCCGGCACCCTGGTGCCCACCACCTTCGCCGGGCACGCCTTCTGGGCGGAGGCCGAGCCGGCCGCTCGCAAGGCGCAGAGCGTCCACTTCGCCAAGAACATCACCATGCTCGGGGGACTGCTGACGGCCGCGGCGGACACCGGTGGAAAGCCCGGGCTGGCCTGGCGCGCGAGGCGGGCCGCCCGCGACGTACGACGCGAGGCGAAGCACCTCAAGCGGGAGGCCAAGCTCGCCGCACACTGAGCCGTTACGCTCATCTGCGATGAGCGATCCGATGGGCGAGACCTGGCCGGCCCCCCACCCCCTGTCACCCGTGCGCGGCGTCGTCACGCTGCCCGGCTCGAAGTCGCTGACGAACCGGGCGCTGCTGCTGGCCGCCCTCGCCGACGCTCCCTCAGTCGTACGACGGGCCCTGCGATCTCGTGACACCGAGCTGATGGCGGCGGCACTCACCGCCCTCGGCTCGACCGTCGACACCGCCAAGGACGACTGGGCGGTCACCCCGGGGCCATTCCGCGGCGACGTCGACATCGACTGCGGTCTGGCCGGGACCGTGATGCGCTTCGTCCCGGCCGTCGCCGCGCTCGCGCAGGGGGCGGTCAGGTTCAGCGGCGACGCCCGGGCCCGCAACCGCCCCATGGGCGAGGTGCTCAACGGCCTGCGCGACCTCGGCGTCGAGGTCACCGGCTCGGAGCTCCCGTTCACGACCCACGGAACCGGCCGGGTCCGCGGCGGGCGGGTGACCATCGACGCGTCGGCCTCCAGCCAGTTCGTGTCGGCTCTGCTTCTCGCGGGGGCCCGCTACGACGAAGGCGTCGAGGTGACCCACGTCGGGAAACCGGTACCGTCCCTGCCGCACATCGAGATGACGATGGCCCAGCTCCGGCTCCACGGGGTCGAGGCGGACGACTCCGAGGCGAACCATTGGCGGGTCCTTCCGGGGACCGTGCACGCGGTCGACGTACTCGTGGAGCCCGACCTGTCGAACGCCGCGCCCTTCCTGGCGGCGGCGCTGGTCACCGGGGGTGCGGTCACCGTTCGCGACTGGCCGCGGGAGACGACCCAGGCGGGCGACGCGCTGCGCGAGATCGTCACGCTGCTGGGCGGTGTGGCCGAGTTGGCCGACGAAGGGCTGACCGTTCGCGGCGAGGGCCCCTTGCGCGGGATCGACTACGACCTGCACGACGTGGGCGAGCTCACCCCGGCGGTCGCCGCCATGTGCGCGCTGGCCGACTCCCCGTCACACCTGCGCGGGATCGGCCACATCCGCGGCCACGAGACGGATCGGCTGTCCGCGTTGGCCACCGAGCTGAACAACGTCGGCGGACACGTCACCGAGACCGACGACGGGCTCACGATCCGCCCGGCGCCGCTCGTTGCCGGTACCTTCCGCACCCACGCCGACCATCGGATGGCGCACGCCGCAGTGATCGTCGGGCTCGGCGTGAAGGGGATCGAGGTGGAGGACATCGCCACGACCGCCAAGACCTTCCCCGGCTTCGCCGAGGCCTGGACCCGGCTCGTCGAGGCCGGGTAGTAGGTCGTGCCGCGCTACGACGAGCACGACCCCGAGGCCTATGAGCGACCCCGCCGCCACACGCGCCCGCGGACCAAGGAGCGACCCAGCTACGCCGACGCCGTCGCTGCGGTGGTCGTGACCGTCGACCGGGGCCGCTACACATGCCTGGCCGATGGCCGCGAGGTCGTCGCCATGAAGGCCCGCCAGCTCGGCCGCAAGGGAGTCGTCGTCGGTGACCGGGTCAGGCTGGACGGGGACGCGTCCGGCGAGGAAGGCACGTTGGCCCGGATCGTGGAGGTCGTACCGCGGCGTACCGTGCTGCGGCGTACCGCCGACGACGACTCGCCGGAGCGGGTCATCGTCGCCAACGCCGACCAGCTCGTCGTGGTCACCGCCCTGGCCGACCCCGAGCCCCGCACCGGGCTGATCGACCGGGCCCTGGTCGCGGCGTACGACGCGGGGCTGGCCCCACTGTTGTGCCTGACCAAGCCGGACCTCGCCGATCCCGAGACCCTGCTCGCGATCTACCGACCGCTCGGAGTGCCCTATGTCGTGACCCAGAAGGGCATGGACGTCGGTCCGGTACGACGGCTCCTGGCGGACCGGGTCAGCGTGCTGATCGGCCACAGCGGCGTGGGCAAGTCCACGTTGATGAATGCCCTGGTCCCCGGCGCCGACCGCGCGATCGGGCACGTCAACGCCGTGACCGGTCGCGGCCGGCACACGTCGACGTCGGCGATCATGCTGCCGCTGCCCGGCGACGACGGCTGGATCATCGACACGCCGGGGATCCGCTCGTTCGGCATCGGCCACGTCGTGCCCGCTCATCTCCTGGCCGCCTTCCCCGATCTGGCGGCGCTCACCGACGACTGTCCCCGCGGGTGCACCCACCTGGCGAGCGAACCCGAGTGCGGCCTCGACCTGGCGATCGCGGAGGGCCGGATCGACCCCGATCGCGTCGCCTCGTTGCGACGGCTGCTGGCGGTGCCCTGAGTCATGACACGTCGCGTCGCGCGAGGGTCTGTGATCCCCGGGCGCGGCCGCGCCGTACGCTCCTGTCGACGAAGGAGACGCGATGAAGGTTTTCGGCCTACCGGCCCATGTGCTGGTCATCCATGCCGCCGTGGTCTTCACCCCCCTCGCCGTACTCTCCGCCTGGGTGTTCGTGGGACGGCCGGCCTGGCGGTCCCTCACCCGTTGGCCGACCGCGATCCTCGCCGTGGTGGCCCTCGGCTCGGTGTGGGCCGCGCGCATCACCGGCAACTCATTCCTCAACACGAGGCCGCAGCTCGCCCCGCTGATGGCGACCCACAAGAGCCGTGGCGACACGCTCTCCTTGATCGTCATCGCCTTCGCGGTGGTGACCGTGGCGGCGGCATACCGGTTGGGTGGACCGTCCCTGTTCGCCTCCGGCGGCGGGGCACGCACCGGCGCCGAGGGCGCGGAGTCCCTCGCCCTGTCGGTCGCCGTGGTGCTGCTCGGCCTCGCCGTACTCATCTGGGTGGTGCTGACCGGCGACGCCGGAGCCCGAGCCGCCTGGGGCTGACGGCCGGCGGGCCGCGCGCTTGTACGTCGTGCGGGGCATACGCTGACGGACATGGCGAACTTCACCGACGACCTGCGCTTGGCGCATGTGCTCGCCGACGACGCCGACTCGCTGTCCACCAACCGGTTCCGCGCGCTCGACCTGCACGTGCTGACCAAGCCGGACCTGACGCCGGTGACGGATGCCGACACCTCGGTCGAGGACGGCATCAGGCGCACCCTGTCACGAGCCCGGCCGCGCGACGCGGTGATCGGCGAGGAGGCGGGAACGACCGGGCACAGCCAGCGCCAGTGGGTGATCGACCCGATCGACGGCACCAAGAACTACGTCCGCGGCGTACCCGTGTGGGCGACCCTGATCGCACTCATGGTCGACGACGTCGTGGTCGTCGGCTGCGTGTCGGCACCCCAGCTCAACCGGCGTTGGTGGGCGGCTCAGGACGGGGGCGCCTGGACCGGGCGGTCCCTGCTCAAGGCGACCGAGTGCCACGTGTCGGATGTGTCGAACCTGGAGGATGCGTCGTTCTCCTACTCGGACCTCGCCGGCTGGGAGGACAACGGGCAGCTCGAGGAGTTCCTGGCGCTGTCGCGGCGGTGTTGGCGCACCAGGGCCTACGGCGACTTCTGGTCCTACATGCTCATCGCAGAAGGGGCGGTCGACCTGGCCGCGGAGCCGAGCCTGGCGCTGCACGACATGGCCGCCCTTGACGTGATCGTGCGGGAGGCCGGCGGCATGTTCACCGCCCTGGACGGCACCGAGGGCCCGATGGGCGGCAGTGCGCTCGCCAGCAACGGGCGACTGCACGACGCGGCCTTGGCGTACCTCGGCTCGATTCCGGACGACGCCGACCCCGATGCCCGACCACGTGGGCCGGGCTCCGTGCACGAGCTCAGTGCGCGTCGACGCGCGCCGGTCGACCCGGACGCCGAGTGACCCACCGCACGACGTACGGCGCGAGCAGCAGCCCGACCAGGTCGAACCAGCCGTAGCCGCCCGCGGCGCCCGAGGGCGGATTCCCGATGGACACCAACCCGGTCGGGTCGTGCAGGCTCCAGGTCCAGGTCCCGAGCCGGGTGCCGACCAGCTCGAGGTAGCTGACCACGACGAAGGCGCCGACGTACACCTGGCGCGAGGGGCCCCAACGCAGGAACCCGAGCAGGCAGAGGTACCACAGCGCACCGAGCACGTCGTGGCGCGGCGTCAGCAGCCCGTACACCGCCCAGGCGCCGCCTAGCGTCACGACCAGCCCCGCCCACCGGTGCAGCCGCCGCTCGACCCAGCCGGCATGGCCGAGGGCGAAGGCGGAGAGGTAGACCAGCCCATGACCCGGGGGGACGTACATCGGCACGTTGTGGAAGCGGTACAGGTAGACGTGCAGGGTCGGGCTGGCCAGGAACTCCACGAGAGTGGCGAACCCGACCACCACCAGGGTCTGCGCGCGGACGGTCGGAGTGACCCTGGTCAGGGCGATCCCGAGCACCGCCCAGGTGGCCAGCCCGAGGAGTCTCTGCGTCGGGTGGCTGTCTCGCGAGTCCACCAGGAGTACGACGGTCAGCCACCCCATCATCAGCAGGGCGGCGGGAGCCGGCAGCCGGGTCGGGGGCACGGCTCATCCTCCCAGGCCGGACCATCCCTACCCTGATGGGGCTTTTCTGACTAGCCTCTGAGGAACCACGGACCGACTTTGGGAGGTACTCCTCATGCTGATCCGCGAAGTGATCGCATCGAAGGCCAGCCAGGACGTGATCACGATCACCCCGGATGCGACTGTGCGCGAGTTGGTCGACCGCTTGGCCGAGCACAACGTCGGCGCCCTGATCGTGAGCAACGACGGGACCAGGGTCGACGGCATCGTCTCCGAGCGCGACGTGGTCCGAAGGCTGCACGACGACGAGTCGGTCCTCGACTCGCCGGTGTCGGCGATCATGACAGCCGAGGTACACACCTGCGAGACGAGTCACACCGCCCTCGACCTGATGCAGCTGATGACCGAGCACCGGTTTCGCCATGTCCCGGTCGTCGAGCCCGACGGCGCCCTGATCGGAATCATCAGCATCGGAGACGTCGTGAAGAGCCGGATGAGCGAGCTCGAGTTCGAGCGCGATCAGCTCGACTCCTACGTGCACACCAGCCAGACGTGATTCCCCCCCAGAAGCCGGAGATCGACTTCCCCGACAGCTCACCCCCAGACGATCTCGAGGTCAGTGACGTCACCCTCGGCGAAGGCGTCGAGGCGACGGCGGGCACGACGGTCCGGGTGCACTACGTGGGAGTCGCGCACTCCTCCGGAGAGGAGTTCGACGCGTCGTACAACCGGGGGGAGCCGCTGCAGTTCCGGCTCGGCGCCGGGCAGGTGATCTCCGGATGGGATCGTGGCGTGCAGGGGATGCGGGTTGGAGGTCGCCGCAGGCTGGTGATCCCGCCACACCTGGCGTACGGCGACCGCGGCGCCGGCAGCGCGATCGCCCCCGGCGAGACGCTGATCTTCGTCGTCGACCTGCTCGACGTCACCTGACCCCCCGTCGACCCGGCTCGAACGCAACGCGAAACCCCGTCGACCCGGCTCGAACGCCGCTCACCCCACGCGTACGACGGACCCGGCGAAGTCGACCACGTCGCCGCGCATCACCTTTCGCCCACGCCGCAGCTCGACGACACCGTTGACGGTGACTCGACCCTCGCCGAGCACGAGCCGAGCGTCGCTGCCCGAGTCGACGAGGTCGGCGTACTTGAGGAACTGGCCGAGCCGGATCGACTCGTCACGGAGCTGCACGGTGCGCATGTGTCTACCCTTCCACCCCAGGCTGGCCCCGGCTCGCACGCGTCGGGTTCGCAAGGGTGGTCAACGGTACGACTGTCACAATCCAGCAGTTGCGGCCTTGTAACGTTCCAGCCGCACGATCGGCTGTCACAACCCCGCACTTGCGGCGTTGTGACCCGGCGCCGCGGGCCGTCGCCGGCTGCGCCTTGCCCAGGGGAGCCCGGCTGCGCCTCGCCCAGGGGAGCCGACTGCAAAGCAACTTTCAAGCCGGGTCGACCGGGTTTCACGTTGCGTTCAAGCCGGGTCGTCAGGAGAGGAGGGCGGAGACGGCGTGGATCACCAGCCCCACCAGCCCCCCGACGATGGTGCCGTTGATCCGCACGAACTGCAGGTCCCGCCCGACGAACAACTCGATCCGACGCGACGCCTCCCGGCCGTCCCATCGGTCGACGGTGTGGCTGATCACGGCGGTCAGCTCATCGCCATAGCGCGAGACCCCGAAGACCGCGAGGTCCGCGGCGTACCCGTCCAGCCGCTCCCGAAGGGACGGCTCGTCGAGCAACCGCTGCCCGAAAGCGCTCAGCTCCTCCTTCGCGCGACGTCGGAGGGGCCCGTCCGCATCCTTGAGCGACTCGAGCAGCGCCCTCCGGAACGCGTTCCACAACGATGTCGCGGTGACCACGACCTGCTGGTGACCCAGCACCCGCACCTTGAGCTGTTCGGCGCGCTCCTGGGTGGCCGGGTCGTGCAGCAGGTCCTGGGCCAACCGGGCGAGCGCGTCGTCGAGCGCGAGGCGCGCGTGGTGACGAGGATCCGCGCGGATGTCGGCCAGCCACGCCACGAGCTCCACATGGATGCGGTGGGTGACCCGGTCGTTGAGGGCGCCCGGCGACCACCACGGCGCCCGCTCGGCGACGATGTCGCTAAACGTGTCCTCGTTCTCCCGCAGCCACCGCACCGCCTCATCGACGGCGAGGTCGACCAGACCGTGATGGGCCTTGTCGTGGACGATCTCGGCGAGCAGGCTGCCGGCGACGGGGCTGATCGGCTCCTCGATCAACCGCGGAAGCAAGGCCTCCTCCACGAGAGTGACCAGGTCGGAGTCCCGGACCCGGCTCAGGCCGATCTGCAGCAGCGCGGCAGCCTCGTCGACGACCCGGCGAGCGTTCGCCTCCTCGACCAGCCAGCCGCCGATGCGACGGGAAGGCTCGACCACGGCGAGGCGGTCGCGGATCACCCGCTCCTGGAGGAAGTTCTCCCCGACGAACTCCTGCAGGCTGCGCCCGAGGTCGTCCTTGCGCCGCGGGATCAGAGCGGTGTGCGGTATCGGAAGCCCCAGCGGGTGCTTGAAGATCGCGGTCACCGCGAACCAGTCGGCGATGGCACCGACCATCGACGCCTCCGCGCCCGCGTTCACGTAGCCCAGGAAGCCGCCCTTTCCGCGCGTCAGGAGGTATACCACGGCCGCCAGCACCAGCAGCGACACCGCCAGCGTGCGCATCCGACGCAGCCCCCGGCGGCGTAAGGCGTCCAGCTCCGGGTTCGCGGTCATCATCGGCAGTGACATCGCCCGCAAACCTACCGGCCCGGGTACGCCGATCGCGGCGGCCCGGTGCCGCCCGTGGAAGGATGGCGCGCATGACGACGGTCATCACCTTCGGCACCTTCGACGTCTTCCATGTCGGACACCTGCGCGTCATCGAGCGGGCCGCGTCCCTCGGTGACCGGCTCGTCGTCGGGGTGTCGGCGGATGCGCTCAACGTCCGCAAGAAGGGCCGGGCGCCGGTCTTCTCCGAGCACGAGCGCATGGAGATCGTGGCCGCGCTCAGGGCGGTCGACACCGTCTTCCTGGAGGAGAGCCTCGAGCAGAAGCGCGACTACATCGTCGAGCACGGTGCGGACGTGCTGGTCATGGGGGACGACTGGGCCGGCAAGTTCGACGAGTTCGAGGAGCTCTGCAAGGTGGTCTACCTGCCACGCACGCCGGCGATCTCCACCACTGCGCTGATCGAGAAGATCTCGACCACCTGACCGTCAGCCACCGTGACCCCCGCGGTTGGCGACGATCGCGGCGGCGGGCGGGATCACCGCCGCGACCGCGCTCATGCCGATGGCGGCGGGGATCGACCAGAACCGGACGACGTTCCACGCGAGCAGGATCAGGCCGATGCAGATCGCCATCATCACGAAGTAGGCCCGCTTGCGCCGCATGGCTTCGAGGCTATCCGCCTCCGAAGAACGGGTACGCCGCTACTGGCGCGCCAGCTGGGCCGACCAGCGGTCCTCGATGCGACCGAACCGCCACACCGCCAGCGCACCCAGCCAGGTGACCACGAACAGCCCGACGATCATGAACCCCACGTGGTTCAGGTCGAGTCCGGCGACCCAGGCGATCGGGCCACGGGTGATCGACAGCTGGTCGGCCGCGATCGACAGCAGCTCGATGGTGCCGATGATCAGCGCCACCGCCACGGAAAGCGTGGTGACCGCGATGTTGTAGTAGACCTTGCGGACCGGCCGGGAGAAGGCCCACCCGTAGGCGAACCGCATGAAGAGCCCGTCGGCCGAGTCCAGCAGGCTCATCCCCGCGGCGAAGAGCACCGGCAGGCACAAGATGGCGTACCACGGCAGGTCGAACGCCGCGGCTCCGCCGGCGAGCAGGAGCAGGCCGACCTCCGTCGCGGTGTCGAAGCCGAGACCGAACAGGATGCCGATCGGGTAGATCTGCCAGGGTCTGCTCACCGACTTGGTCAGCCCGCCGAGGAACCGGTTCATGAACCCCCGGGAGTCCAGCCGGGCCTCGAGCGACGCCTCGTCGTACTTCCCGCGGCGCATGTCACGGAAGACCCGGACCACGCCGACCAGGATCACCAGGTTCAAAATGCCGAGGATATAGAGGAAGGTGCCCGACACGAGGGTGCCGACCAGCCCCATCACGCCGTGCAGCCCGGACGACTGGTTCTCGACGCCGCCGGCCACGGATCGGATACCGAGCGCGAGGAGCACGCACAACGCGAAGACCACCGTCGAGTGGCCCAGGGAGAACCAGAAGCCGACCGACACCGGTCGCTTCCCGTCCGCGAGCAGCTTGCGGGTGGTGTTGTCGATGGCGGCGATGTGGTCGGCGTCGAACGCGTGCCGCATCCCCAAGGTGTACGCCGTCACGCCCAGCCCCACCCCGAAGACCGCGGAGTTTCCGACGCTGAAATGTCGCGGCGCGACCAGCTCGGTCAGGGTGAGCCAGCCGACCAGGTGCAGCCCGACCACCACGACCGTCATCCCCGCGATGGTCAGCCACTCGGGGCGGGTCACCGAACGGCGCCAGCGCGGCACGGCTTCGATGCCGATCGCCTCACTGCTCATGGTGGCTCATCCGGGCTGGACTCCCTTGGGGTGCGCAACGTCTCACCCCAAAGTAGTGAGTGATCCCCCGCTATTGCAAATAATTTGCAACAACTGGAGCGGTCATTCCGCGGGGAGCGCCGGCACCCCCGTCGTACCGGACGGCAGCCCGACGAACCGCTCCCCCGTCCACCGTCCGACCACCGCGCGGTACTCCGGACTGTGCGGATAGCCGCTGTGCGTCATCAGCCGCGGCCCGGGGTCCCCGGCCCGACCCGGAGGCACCTCCAGGACCGGTACGTCGTCCGCGCTGTCGTCGTCGGAGAAGACCCGGTAGCCGAGCGGGTCGGAGCGGCGGAACAGGTTGACCCAGTGCCGGTCGTCCCCGAGCCGGTGCCGCAGTCCTTCGGTCGACGGGACCGGCGCTGTCGAACCGGGGTCGGAGGGGACGTCGGGGAACGCGCTGGTGAGGGCGGCGGCGCCGGTCGTCGCCCGGTAGCCCATCGCGTCCGCCCCCATCACACGGGGGAACACCCGCCCGTACAGGGCCCGGATCTGGCTTCCGTAGGTGATCAGCCGGACCCGGGCCAGCGACTCGTCCGGAAGCCGGCTGGCCGCGGCCACCACGATGGCCGAGCCCTGACTGTGACCCGACAGCACCACGACGTCCTGCTTGGCCGGGTCGTCGGGGCGGTCGAGCGCCCAGTACACCCGGGTCAGCAGCTCGGGTATCACGCGTTCGGCGTAGCACGGCGGTGCGAGTGGGTGCGCCGCCCGCGGCCAGAACGTGGTCAGGTCCCAGATGATGCCGACGGTCTTGCGGGTGGACTCGGAGCGGCGCAGCCGCGACCCGACGAAGACCATCCCCGCGGAGAGGGCCAGCACGGCGTACAGCGAGAGGGTGGCGAGGTGACGGCTCCAGGCCCACAGCTGCCACGGCGGCTCGCCGGTGGACGAGAGCAGGATCAGCGCCAGCGCCACCGGGGAGGTGATGGCGCCGACCACGTCCAGGAGACGTTCGGCTCGATGCGCGAGCGCGGCCCGGGTCCGCGCGCCGGCCGCGGGGGCCCGGTTGCGGTCCGGCAGGTCGAGGCTGTCTCGGCCCGGTCCGCTCCGGGTCAGCGCCAGGTCCCGCACCGGCCCACGCACCTTGAAGCGGAACAGCAGCAGGCAGACGGCGACCGCAAGGCCGGAGAGGACGAGCCAGAGCAGCTGGATGATGGGGGTCCAGATCAGCACCTGTGGGACGACCAGCGGCACCTGCGGCGGAGACGCGACGCTGATCAGGACCCGGCCGTGTGCGGCCGCGATGTCGAGGCGTTGACCGTCGGTCGGCAGGATTCCCGCGGTGATGAAGTCGGGGGACTCCGCCGTGCACCCCGGGTGAGTGGTCGCGCGCGGGCAGCTGTCCTCGAGCGAGACGGTCCGGTCGGGCAGGACCACCCGGCCCTCCGTGACCCGGCTCGTGCCCAGCACCTCGAGGATGCCCTGGTCGGCCGCGCTTCCGCGGGCGAGGCGGGAGAGCTGGTCGACCTGGATGGTCCCCGACACGACGGTGGGCACCGCGCCGCTGAGGTCTATCACGGCATCGCGCAGCACGACGTGACCGGACGCCGTGAGCGCGGTGCTCGAGACCTGTGCCCCGGTGAGGTAGCGGTGCTGCAGCGTCGCCCGTTCGACCGGAGTGAGCCGGGTGACCAGGTCGGCCACCGAGTGGGAGGTGCCGTTGAGGTAGTTGGCACTGGCGGTGACCGCCGCGGAGGTGAACAGCAGCCCGACCCACGCAGCGGTGGCGAGCAGGACCGACGCCCCGGCGCCCCGCCAGGCCATCGCGTTCCACCTCGTCGTCCGGTAATGCCAGACGAGGAGCGCCAGGTAGAAGAGCCCCACGACGATGCCGCCGACCGTGAGGGTCGTCGGGTTGAAGCCGTCCCTGGCGTGCAGGAGGAGCCCGAGCACCCCGAGTACGACGACCACGAGCACCACACTCAGCGCGGGGACCGTCCTCATCCGACCCCCCACGAAGAGGCTCAGGTGAGTCGCGGTCAACGCGACGAAGACGGCGATGAACCAGAGGTTGTGACCGTAGAAGTCGATGTTCTCGCGGACCCCGCCGAACCCGGCGAAGGCCAGCACGACCAGGTAGACCACCACGCACCCGACCATCACCGCGAGTGCGACCGAGGGCAGCGTCGCTCGCATCCACGCCATCGGCCGGCCGCCGAACGTCGAGCCAGCGGCGTACTCCACGTCCTGCTCGTCGATGACGCAGACGAGCAGGAAGCCACCCACCAGCGAGGCAGAGGAGACGAGCACGGTCACCCACACGAGCCAGAACGGGCCGGACGACGGCAGGCCACGTGCGTGCAAGAGGTGGATCCCCCCGAAGCAGACCACGGTGGCCAGCGCCACCGTCAGGTGCAGTCGCTGCAGTCGTACGCCCCGCTTCTTGCCGCGCCACAGGTTGGGGTGGGTCAGCACCGTCTGGTCCGAGTGCTCGGTCGTCTCGGTGGTGCTCAGCGGCCCGATCACCTCCTCATAGCGGATCAGCGTCTGGCGAGACAGCAGGTAGAGGACCACGATCGCGAGCAACGGGACGAGCGACCCGACCGCGATCCGCCGGGTCGGCCCCATCGATGCGAGGAAGTCGAACTGACCGGGCAGTGACGGACAGCCGTTGCTGAACCCGCGGTAGCACTGCCAGCCCAGCAGGTCGATGGCGACAACACACGGCGTGAGCACCATCAGCACGGTGAGCAGCAGGGCCGAGGTCCGGGCGGCTCGCACCCCCCAACGCGACCGGGCGGTGTGCAGCCCGACCTCGAGGCGGGCCCAGTAGGCCAGGTTGGCCAGGGCGAACGGGAGCAGGATCAGCCAGAGCACCCGTTTCACCCAGCCGAGCGCACCCTGGACGCCCGAGGTCAGCGCGCCCCACGAGTACGCCTCGACCGCGAACCGGGGTGGCAGGTCGCGCTCGGGCAGCCGTGCCTGCGGCGCCGCGCGAAAGATCCCGGTGAGCCCGTCACCGGCCACCTGCTCGATGTCCCCGGCGGCGAGTCCGAGCATCGACGAGGGGGAGGTGCCGTGCACCCCGTGCACCCGGAGCTCGAGACCCGATGCCGGCGAGCCCTCGTCGTCCTCCATCGCTACCGCCCCCCTCCCACGGGTTCGGTCAGCCGCCACGGCTTGAGTGCACCCTGGCAGCCGGACTCCGGGGCGGCAAGAGACTCAGGGGTCAGATGACCGCAACGTCCGCAGTTGTCCGCTCGGTGGGCCCAGGACCCATGGCCCCTCCGGGTCGCATCACGGCCGCGAACGGCGAGAGGGTGAACCAACGGGGCAGCGCTCTCCGCAGCGCACTGGGGCCCTCCAGGTGGATCGCCCCCGAGCCCAAGGCGTTGGCCCAGGTGCGGTCCCCTCTCCACACCTCGACGAGCCCGCGGATGCTTGCCGTCACGGTCATGGAGACGTCGTACCCGGGATCGGCGTCACAGACATCGACCTCGGCCGGGGTCAGCACCAGCCACCAGTCACGAGTGCGCACGGGCACATCGCGGAAGAGGAACTGGACAACCGTCCGCCCGTCGGGCAGCACCGACTGGTCGACGTTGCGGTGCATGTCCCACATGAGGAGCCTGGGGTCCAGATCGTCTTCGCCGAGTACGCCGATCCAGCGGACCCCCCACTCCCCCAGGGCCTCGACCACCGGACGCAGCTCACGACCGGCGTCGGTGAGCAGGTACGCCGGGGCCCCGCCCCGGTCGATCCGCTCGACGATGCCGGCCCGAACCAGGTGGCTCAGCCGCTTGGAGAGCAGCGAGGGCGACATGGTGGGCAGCCCGCGCCGCAGCTCGTTGAAGCGCTGGCTCCCGGTGACCAGCTCTCTCACGATCAGCAGGGTCCACCGTTCGTCCAAGAGCTCCATCGCCTTGGCGACCGGGCAGAACTGGCGGTACGGCGCGCCCACCCTCGTAGGCTAGCCCGCTCGGTACAGATCGTGTACTGGATGGCGCCCGGCCTCAAACCTAGGTTTCGGGTACCAGGCATCAACAGCGGGAGGGTCGGATGGTCGAGATGGCGAACGTCGTAGACGAGGACCGGGCACTGAAGACGAAGCACGCGGCGATGTGGGCGTCGGGCGACTATCCGGACGTGGCCGACCGGGTGATCCCGGACCTCGGCGCGGTGCTGGTCGAGGCCTGCGGGGTCCGGCCGGGCGACCGGGTCCTCGACGTGGCGGCGGGGTCGGGCAACGCGGCGATCCCGGCCGCCCTGGCGGGTGCCGACGTGGTGGCCTCCGACCTGACCCCCGGGCTGCTCGAGGCGGGACGCGCGCGGGCCGAGCAACGTGGCGCCACCCTCGAGTGGCGCGAGGGCGACGCGGAGGCCCTCCCGTTCCCGGACGGCGAGTTCGACGTCGTGATGTCCTGCCTGGGGGTCATGTTCGCTCCCCACCACCCGGCCAGCGCCGACGAGCTGGCTCGGGTGTGTCGGGCCGGAGGCACGATCGGGCTGCTCAACTGGACCCCGGAGGGCTTCATCGGCGAGATGTTCGCCATCACCAAGCGGTACTCCGCCCCGCCGCCAGCCGGGGCCCAACCGCCACCCTTGTGGGGCACCGAACAGCACGTCCGGGCCCTGTTAGGTGACCGGGTGGCGGAGGTCACGACGCGTCGCGACGCGGTCCGGGTGGACTGCTTCGCGACCCCCGAGGAGTTCCGGGACTACTTCAAGACCAGCTACGGACCGGTCGTGGCGACGTACCGGTTCATCGCCGGGGAGCCCGACCGCACCGCGGCGCTGGACGACGAGCTCGTGCAGCTTGCGGCGCGCAACGACAGCGGGACCGGGTCGACGGTCATGGACTGGGAGTACCTGCTGCTCACCGCACACAGGAGCGCGTGAGGCGGACGTGGGTCAGTTGCCGATGATCGAGACCGTCTCAGCGATGTAGCGGTCCATCGCGGCCAGCGCGTCGTGGTCCTGAGCCGTCCCCAGCACGGAGAACACGTGTCCGTGGTTGCCTTCGCGCGAGTCGATCGGCTGGCCGGGGCCCCGGTTCATCGTGACCGCATGTACGCCGGGCTGGGCCCCCAGCTCGTCGAGCCCGTCGACGGCGAGGATGTTGTGATAGTCGGCGGGGGCCTGCACGTAGAACAGGTAGCCGATCGAGGAGACGGCCGGCATCGACTCGAAGGCCACCTGCTCGCCGAGGGCCAGCCGGAACGCGATCGGCATCAGCTCGACCCCGGCAGCCAGCGAGAGCATCTCGGGGACGCCACCGCCGATCCGGCCGTTGACCTCGATGACCCGGGGGCCGTCCGGCGTCAGCTTGACCTCGGTGTGCAGGCAGCCGAGCTCGACGCCGACGGCCCGGGCCGCGTCGGCCGCGACCGCCCGGACGGCCACGCCATCTTCCTCACTGAGCGCGCTCGGGATGAAGAAGCCGGTCTCCCGCAGAGGTTCGGCCAGGGGGAAGCGGCCGGTCACCGCCACGTGGCTGACCCGACCCCCGGCCACCACGCTCTCGACCGACACGTAGCCGGCGAACGGCCCGCGGTTGTGGTCCGGGTCGTCGCGAAGGTACTCCTCGATGACCAGCTCTCGCTCGGGAGGTCCCTCGATGAGCGCCAGCTTGGTCCGCAGCTCGTCGAGCGAGGACAGCAGGAACGTGTCCCGGCTGCCCTCACCCCACCGGGGTTTGAGCACCACCGGGAAGGTGAGCTCGGCAAGAAGCCGCTGCCAGCGCTCGCTCTCGTCGGGAGCCGGAACGTTCCAATGGCCGGGGGTGGGCAGTCCGGCCTCGAGGAACGCCTCGCGTTGCAGATGCTTGTCGACGAGGCGCCGGGCCGTGTCGATGCTGTGGAACGGGAGGTCGAGGCGGGCGGCGTACTCCGCGGTCGTCTCCAACATCGCGTCGGAGAGCCCCAGGATGCCGTCGGGCTGGTGCTCTCCGATCGCGGCGGCGGCGGCGTCCGGCTCAAGCCCCGTCACGTTTGCGACCGAGCCGAGCCGCCGAAGCAGCCGCGCCATCGAGGACACCTCGGGAATCGTCTCGTCGACCACCCACACCAGGTCGCACAGGTCGCGCGCGGCCTCGCTGAGGTCCATCGTCCCGAAGGAGCGGGGGTGGTAGACGAACGCGAGGCGTGGCTTGGACACGTCTGCCCGCGCTCAGAGGTTCTTGCGGGCCAACAGGAGCTTCGCGTTGTCGTGCAGGTACCGGTCGTTGTTCACCATGATCGCGCCGCCGTGAGCGTCGCGGATCAGCCGACCCAGGCTCATCGGCGACTCGCTGGCGTAGCCCGCCATCCCGCAGATCCCGAGCGACGCCGTCAGGACCCGGTTCGCCATCTCCGACGCGCCGACCTTCAGGCTCCGCAGGGCGGTCACGAACCCGGCACTGACCATCTCCTCGGTGCCCTGGGAGAGCTCGAACCGCAGGGCGGTCGCCGCCAGGGTGTCGCGGGCCTGTTGCAGCTCGACCGAGATCTCGGCCAGCCGGAGCGCCGAGGGCGGCTCACTGCCGACCACCTTGCGGGCGGCGGCGCGCACATAGGCGTGTGCCTTGGCCGCACCGGCCTCCGCGAGACCGACCCAGACCGCGCTGGTCAGGATCTGCCGGCCCTGGATGCCGCCCTGGCTGGCGATCTCCGAGAACGGCACCGGGAAGATCAGCTCCGGGTCGACCTTGCCCTGGATGTGGAAGCTGCGGCTGCAGGTGCCCCGCAGGCCAAGGGTGTTCCACTCGGTGGTGGGTTCGAGGGTCAGGTCGGCGCGGCGCAGGACCATCGTCGCCTGGTCGGTCTCCTCGCTCTCGGGAGTACGCCGGGCGGTCGAGACGATGAAGTCGGCGTGCTCGCCGTACGACACGGCCAGGGCCTGCTTGTCGAGGAAGAGACCGTCGTCGGTGGGGGTCAGGCAGCACACGCTCCGGCCCACGTCGCCGCCGACGCCGACCTCGCTGTTCGCGTTCGCGATGAGCAGCTGGTCGCGGGCGATGTCGCGCAGGAGCTGCTCGAGCGGTGGCGTCGTACCGTGGCGGATCAGGTTGCCGATCTCGAT
>JBOHDW010000121.1:0-4230 GCA_050700795.1 Nocardioidaceae bacterium
CTCGTGCGTCGGTGTGCACCAGCGTCTCGCCGGCGGTGACGGTGCCGAAGCCGGCCGCCAGCGCGGCCGCCTCCTCGAGGTGGGGCCAGCCGGGCCGGACCTGTCGGACGTGGTCCCAGCCGGTGACGAACTCGGCGAAGTCGTCGCCGAACCTCGGCAGCACCATCGGCGGCGGGGTCAGCGCCTCGGCAAGCTCCGCCAGCGTGTCCAGGCACGCGTCGAGCTGTTCACCACGCCACGGCCGGTCCGGGTTGGGCCCGTCGACGTACTCGAGGGCAAGCACCACCCAGTCGTCATCCTCGAGGCTCCAGACCAGGCGAGGGACCGGGAGCCCGGGCGGCAGGGCGCGCAGCCGACGGATCTCCTGCGCGTAGGAGTCGGCGAAGACCCGTTGTGCCTTCCGGCTCGCCGCCTTCACGAACAGTCTGCGGCCGTCCTCGCCGGTCAGCACGGACGCGAACCCGGGGGTGAACCCGGCACCGGCGGTGTCGGCCGTCCGCACGGGGGAGCCGAGCCTTCGCTCGATCTCACGCCGGAGGGGAGGCGGGAGCAGCGGCCACTCGAGCCGCCGCGCCGTCGCCCCGTGCGGGACCTGCGGTGGCTCGACGATCTGCCCTGGGCGGCTCATGGCCCCCATTGTCCCGGTCGACCCGGGGAAACCCGTGCACCCGACGCCGCGTGGAGGGGCGTGAGAGACGTGGGAGGATGGACGTCGGCCGCGCCGGCCGACCGTCCCCAGGCCAGCCACGAGAAAGCAGCACGTGTCCGCTCAGCCCGCGCCCCCTCCCGGCAAGACCGACCCCGCGGTCATCCGGAACTTCTGCATCATCGCGCACATCGACCACGGGAAGTCGACGCTGGCCGACCGGATGCTCCAGCTCACCGGGGTCGTCGACGCACGCACCGCGCGCGCGCAGTACCTCGACCGGATGGATATCGAGCGCGAGCGCGGCATCACGATCAAGAGCCAGGCGGTCCGGATGCCGTGGACGGTGCCGGCCGACAACGAAGCCGGGGCGTCGCCGGGCAGCTACGTCCTGAACATGATCGACACTCCCGGGCACGTCGACTTCACCTACGAGGTCTCCCGCTCGCTCGAGGCGTGCGAGGCCGCGGTGCTGCTCGTCGACGCCGCGCAGGGCATCGAGGCCCAGACGCTGGCCAACCTCTACCTGGCGCTCGGGGCGGACCTGCACGTCGTACCGGTGCTGAACAAGATCGACCTGCCGTCCGCCCAGCCGGAGAGGTACGCCGCGGAGCTGGCCCACATCATCGGCTGCGACGAGAGCGAGGTGCTCCGGGTGTCGGCCAAGACCGGCGACGGGGTGGAGCGGCTGCTGCACGAGATTGTCGCGCAGACCCCGGCCCCGGTCGGCGATCCCACCGCTCCGCCGCGGGCGCTGATCTTCGACTCGGTCTACGACACCTACCGAGGCGTGGTGACCTACGTCCGTGTCGTGGACGGCACGCTCACCCACCGCGACCGGATCAAGATGATGTCGACCGGCGCGGTCCACGAGATGCTCGAGGTCGGGGTGATCTCGCCGGAGCCGGTGAAGGCCGGCGACCTCGGCGTGGGGGAGGTCGGCTACCTCATCACCGGAGTGAAGGACGTCCGCCAGTCCCGCGTGGGGGACACGGTGACGTCGAACGTCCGGCCGGCTGTGCACCCGCTCAGCGGCTACCAGCACCCCAACCCGATGGTGTTCGCGGGGCTGTACCCCATCGACGGCGACGACTACCCGTCGTTGCGCGAGGCGCTCGAGAGGCTCGAGCTGAACGACGCGGCCCTGTCCTACGAGCCGGAGACCTCCAACGCGCTCGGCTTCGGTTTCCGCTGCGGCTTCCTGGGGCTGCTGCACATGGAGATCGTCCGGGAGCGCCTCGAGCGAGAGTTCAACCTCGACCTGATCTCGACGGCGCCCAACGTCGTCTACCACGTGCGGATGGAGGACGGGAGGGAACACGAGGTCACCAACCCCAGCGAGTTCCCGAGCGGCAAGGTCGACGAGGTCCGCGAGCCCGTCGTACGCGCCACGATCCTGAGTCCCAGCGACTTCATCGGCACGATCATGGAGCTGTGCCAGTCGAAGCGAGGAACGCTGGAAGGCATGGAGTACCTCTCGTCGGACCGTGTCGAGCTGCGTTACAAGCTTCCGCTCGCGGAGATCGTCTTCGACTTCTTCGACCAGCTGAAGTCCCGGACCAAGGGATATGGATCCCTCGACTACGAGGCGATCGGCGAGCAGGCGGCGGACCTCGTGAAGGTCGATGTGCTGCTGCACGGGGACACCGTGGACGCGTTCAGCGCGATAGTGCACCGCGACGCCGCCTATGTGTACGGCGTGGCGCTGGTCGCCAAGCTGAAGCAGCTCATCCCGCGCCAGCAGTTCGAGGTGCCCATCCAGGCGGCCATCGGCACCCGGGTGATCGCTCGGGAGACGATCCGGGCGATGCGCAAGGACGTGCTGGCCAAGTGCTACGGCGGTGACATCACCCGCAAGCGGAAGCTGCTGGAGAGGCAGAAGGAGGGCAAGAAGCGGATGAAGATGGTCGGCCGGGTCGAGGTGCCGCAGGAGGCCTTTATCGCCGCCTTGTCGACCACCGACACCGTTAAGCAGTGATCCCGGCCGGGCTGGACGAGCAGCGTCGGCTCGGACCCGACTGGGCGGGCTGGCTCGACGACCTCCCGCGGCTGCTCGCGGAGCTGCTCGAGGAGTGGCAGCTGCTCCGCGACGGCGACCAGCTGTGGCACGGGTACTGCTCGCTGGTCGCACCGGTGCGGACCCCCTCGGGGCGGCCGGCGGCCCTCAAGCTGACCTTTCCGGGTGACCGGGAGTCCGAGCACGAGGGACTGGCCCTGCAGCACTGGCACGGGGACGGAACCGTGCAGCTGCTTCGGGCGCACCCCGCGCGCCGGGCGCTGCTCATCGAGCGGTTGCATCGGGAGGACCTCTGCTCCGTCGGAGACCTCGACGCCTGTGTGCTGGTGGCCGGCTTCTACCGGCGGCTGCACCGGCCGGCGCTGCCGCAGCTGCGCACCGTCACCGAGTACGTCGACCGGTGGCTGGACGCCCTGGCCACCCTGCCGCGCGACGCGCCCCTCCCACACCGCCTCGTCGACCAGACGCTGTCCCTCGGACGTGCCTTCGTCGCGGACCCGGAGAGCGTCGGCCGGATCGTCCATGGTGATCTGCACTACGAGAACGTGTTGGCCGCCGACCGGGAACCCTGGCTGGTGATCGACCCGAAGCCGATGTCCGGAGACCCGCACTACGAGATTGCGCCGATGTTGTGGAACCGCTGGGAGGAGATGGGCGCGGCCTCGATCCGTGAGTCGATACGACGCCGGTTCCACACGCTGGTCGACGTCGCCGGGCTGGACGACGTGAGGGCCCGTGACTGGGTGGTGGTCCGGATGGTGATCAACGCACACTGGACGATCCAGGATGCGCAGGAAGCCGGTCGCGCTCTGAGCGATGAGGACAACGAGTGGATCACCCGCTGCATCGCGATCGTCAAGGCGGTGCAGGACTAGGAGGCGGACGCGGGCAGGGTGCCCTGCCGCCTGGTCAGCCAGGCCCGCTCCGCGGCATTGCCCGCCAGCGCGATCGCGTCGTCGTAGGCGGCCCGGGCCTCGTCGTACCTCTCGAGACGGCGGAGCAGGTCGGCCCGGGTCGCGGCCCACGCGTGGTAGGTCGCCAGGTCGAGCCGGTCGACCAACGCGAGGGCGACGTCCGGGCCATCGAGCTCGGCGACCGCGACGGCCCGGTTGAGGGCGACCAGCGGGGTCGGCGAGAGGGCGTAGAGCTGGTCGTAGAGCTGGCCGATCTGGCCCCAGTCGGTCATCGAGGCGTCCAGTGCGTCGGTATGCACGGCGTTGATGGCGGCGAGCAGCTGGTAGGGGCCCGGCTGGTTGCGGGCGAGGCACCTGCGTACGAGCGCGTGCCCCTCGTCGATCAGCTCCGAGTCCCATTGGGTTCGGTCCTGGTCGGGAAGGGTGACCAGCACCCCGCCGTCGAACCTCGCCGGCCGGCGCGCCTCGGTGAGCAGCATCAGCGCGAGCAATCCGTCCACCTCGGGTTCGGAGCCGAGTTGAGCGACCACGATCTCGTCGAGCTGCCGGGTCAGCCGGATCGCCTCCTGGCACAGGTCCGGGCGGGTCTCGGCCGACTCCGGCTGGGAGGGCAGATACCCCTCGTTGAAGATCAGGTAGAGCACGGCCAGCAC
>JBOHDW010000122.1:0-3822 GCA_050700795.1 Nocardioidaceae bacterium
GTCGGAGGGAGTGAAGACCAGCTCGCCGGTGATGTTGCCCGCGGCGCGCAGGTCGTCGGCGGCCAGCTCCGCCCGGGCTACCGCGTCGGCCGGACCGCGCACCGTCACGGTCGCCAGCTCGGCGCGCATCTTCACCTTCGCCTGCGACTTCGCCCCCCGGATCCCGCTCAGGACGGCGGCCACCGCGTCGAGAACGGCGTCGTCGGCGGCCGCGGCGGCACCGAGCTCGGTGGCCGTCGGCCACGGCTGCCGGTGGATCGACCCCGGCTGCCACCACGACCAGACCTCTTCGGTGACATAGACCAGGAACGGCGCGAGCAACCGCAACAGCGTGTGCAGGGCGACCGCGAGCGCGGCCTGGGCCGAGGCGGCGGGGAGCTCGCCGCGGGCGCCGTACGCCCGCTCCTTGACCAGCTCGAGGTAGTCGTCGCAGAAGTTCCAGAAGAACCTCTCGGTCACCTCGAGGGCCGTCGTGTAGTCGTAGGCCTCGAACGCCTCGCTCGCCTCGGTGACGGTGTCGGCCAGCGAGGCCAGCAGGGCACAGTCGACGGGGTCGCTGACCGCCGCCGGCGTCGCGGAAGTCGCGCCGACGCTGCCGAGGGTGAACCTCGACGCGTTGAGCACCTTCATCGCCAGCCGACGGCCGACCTTCATCTGCGACTCATCGAACGGCGAGTCGAGTCCGGGGCGGGCCATCGCGGCCCGCCAGCGCACCGCGTCGGCGCCGTACCGCTCGAGGATCTCGGTCGGCACCACCACGTTGCCCTTGGACTTGCTCATCTTCTTGCGGTCGGGGTCGACGATGAAGCCGGAGATCAGCGCGTGCTTCCAGGGCACCACGTGGTTCTCGAAGTGCGCGCGCACCACCCGCGAGAACAGCCAGGTGCGGATGATGTCGTGTGCGTGCGTGCACAGGTCCATCGGGAACACCCGGGTGAACAGGTCGTTGTCGGACTCCCATCCGCCGGCGATGTGCGGGGTCAGCGACGACGTCGCCCAGGTGTCCATCACGTCCGGGTCGCCGATGAAGCCGTTCGGCTTGCCGCGCTGGTCCTCGTCGTAGCCGACCGGGGCCCGCGTCGACGGGTCGACGGGCAGCTCCGCCTCGGTCGGCACCAGCGGGTGCTCGTGGTCGGGCTCGCCGTCGGCGTCGAGGGGGTACCACACGGGGAAGGGGATCCCGAAGAACCGCTGACGGGAGATCAGCCAGTCACCGTTGAGGCCGCCGACCCAGTTGTCGTAGCGGTGCCTCATGTGGGTCGGGATCCAGTCGATCTCGGCGCCGCGGTCGAGCATCTGCCGACGCAGCACCGGGTCGCGCCCCCCGTTGCGGAGGTACCACTGCCGGGTGGAGACGATCTCCAGCGGCTTGTCGCCCTTCTCGTAGAAGTTCGTCATCCGCACCGTCGGGGTCGGCTCGCCGTCGAGGTCGCCCGACTCCCGCAGGAGCGCGACCATCGCCTCGCGGGCACCGAACGTGGTCTTCCCCGCCAGCTGGGAGTACGCCGCCGGCTCGGCCTCCAGCCACGCCGGGGTCTCGCGGACCAGCCGGCCGTCGCGGCCCACGACCGTGCGGACCGGCAGCTGCAGCTCCCGCCACCACTGCACGTCGGTCAGGTCGCCGAACGTGCAGCACATCGCGATCCCCGCGCCCTTGTCGGGCTCGACCGCCGGATGGGCGAGCACCGGGACCTCCACCCCGAACACCGGTGAGGTGACCGTCGTACCGAACAACGGCTGGTAGCGCTTGTCGTCGGGATGGGCGATCAGCGCCACCACGGCCGGGATCAGCTCGGGCCGGGTCGTCTCGATGTGCACCGGCTCACCGGTCGGCCGGTGGAACGCCACCCGGTAGTAGTGGCCGGGGTACTCGCGGGCCTCCAGCTCGGCCTGGGCGACCGCGGTCTGGAAGCTGACGTCCCACAGGGTGGGGGACTCCTGCAGGTAGGCCTCCCCGCGGGCGAGGTTGCGCAGGAACGCGCGCTGGCTCACCGTCTGGGACTTCGGCCCGATCGTGGTGTAGTGCTGGGACCAGTCCACCGACAACCCGAGGGTCCGCCAGAGCGACTCGAAGACCCCCTCGTCCTGCTCGACCAAACGCTCGCAGAGCTCGACGAAGTTGGGACGGCTGATCGGGATCTGCTTCTTCGGGTCGGGCGTCTCCGGCGGGGTGAAGCCGGCGTCGTACGGCAGCGACGGGTCGCAGCGCACGCCGAAGTAGTTCTGCACGCGGCGCTCGGTCGGCAGGCCGTTGTCGTCCCACCCCATCGGGTAGAACACCTCCTTGCCACGCATCCGCTGGAAGCGCGCGACCAGGTCGGTGTGGGTGTAGGAGAAGACGTGCCCGACGTGGAGCGATCCGGAGACCGTCGGGGGCGGCGTGTCGATCGAGTAGATCTCGTCGCGCGTCCGGGCGCGGTCGAAGGCGTAGGTGTCGTCCGCCCTCCACCGTTGGGACCAGGTCGCCTCCAGCCCCTCCAGCGCGGGCTTGTCCGGTACGGCGACCGTGGGGGCGCCACGGGTCGTCGGGGACTGCTCCTGCCGGTCCGGGGTGGTCATGGCTCGAAATCCTACGGGCGTGCCCGGTGACGCCGAAAACGAGTTCCGCGCCGCGCCAGGGTTTCACTACCCTTCGGACCGTGGAGCCGACGTTGGAGTTCTTCGACGACGCGGCATCGTTCCTGGCGGCCGCGGGGGAGCACCTCGCCCTCGATCCGGTGCTGAACACCGTCGTCGCGACGGTCGCCGAGCGAGAGCGACGCGGTGAGGCGGAGGCTGTCGAAGGGCTGCCGCACTGGTACGCCGTCGCCCGCTCGGTCACCGGTGGTGTGGACGGGGTGGCGATGCGCACCGCACCGTTCCGGCCCTACCCCCTGTTCGTGCTGCCCATGCCCGGGGACGCGGCCGTCGCGCTGGCCCGGCGCCTGCACGAGCGCGGTGAGGAGGCCGACGCCGCCAACGGTGCCCTCCCTGCGGTGAGCCGGTTCGCCGAGGAGTCGGCGCGGCTGTCCGGCGGCACGGTGGTCGTGGACGTGCACACCCGGCTCTTCGAGCTGCGCCGGGTCATCGCGCCGAGGGTCCCGTCGGGTGCGCTGCGGGTGGCACGCGAGGAGGATGCCGACCTGGCGCTCAGCTGGTTCCTCGCCTTCCATCACGAGGCGGCCGAGCAGGCCGGTCGGGCCGGCGGCTCCGAGGAGCACCCGTTCACCGCGGAGCAGATGCTGACCCGGATCCGCGGGGGGCGCGTCTTCCTCTGGGAGGTCGACGGCGAGCGCGTCCATCTGACCACGGCCACCGCCCCGTCGTACGGCGCCGCCCGGATCGGGCCGGTCTTCACACCGAAGGAGCACCGGGGCAACGGGTACGCCTCGTCGGCGGTCGCCCAGGTGTCGCAGCTGCTCCTCGACGAAGGAGCGCGGCCGTGCCTGTTCACCGACCAGGCGAACCCGGTCTCGAACGGGATCTACCAGGCGATCGGCTACGAGCGCGTGGTCGACATGGCCAATCTGGTGGTCGGGCGAGCGGTATCGGGTCCGTAGACTCGGCAGCGATGTCCCAGACCCCCCTCACCTACCCCGAGGTCGAGCACGCCCTGCTGGCGCGCTGGCCCGAGACACGCATGGAGCCGTCGCTCGACCGCATCCGGGCGCTCACCGACCTGCTCGGGGAGCCCCAGCGCTCCTACCCGGTCGTGCACCTCACCGGCACGAACGGCAAGACCTCCACCTCGCGGATGATCGACACGCTGGTCCGGATGGCGGGGCTTCGCACGGGTCGCTTCACCAGCCCGCACCTCGAGTCGATGACCGAGCGGATCTGCGT
>JBOHDW010000123.1:0-2827 GCA_050700795.1 Nocardioidaceae bacterium
GGGGTTGGCACTGGGGCGAAACGCCGGGGGGGTTGACGAGTTCGCCCTCGTCTCTGACCGCTATGGCAGATCAGCCGTCATTGGGGGTTGGCTGACTGCGTTTGTGCGAACGCTGAAAGGTTCTTCAGCGCTCGATGCCGTGATGCTCGATGCCGGCCCGGACCACGATGTGTCCCGTGGGGTTCCAGCCGGTGTCCTTCGCCTTCACGACGGTCTTGGTGGGGTTCCAGCCGGTGTCCCTGGCTTGCGTCGTACCCACCGAGCCGATGAAGGCTGTGCCGACGAGAGTGAGTGCCGCGAGGCCACCGAGGCCCTTGGTCACGAGGCGCTTGTTCATGAAGGTTCCTTTGATGTCTCGGGTTGGTGGGGGGATGCCCGACTGATACAAGTGTCCGGCAGCACACCGTGCGATGCCAGACATTTCGGCCGCATGAAGGTGCACTGCATGTTCCTGCAAAACCTCAAAACGCTTGCAATTGAGGAGCAGGCCTGTGCATACTGCCCTCGGGCGTGCCTCGTGTCCCAAAAACCAGGTGAAATCGGACATTTCGGTCTGTGCGCGTGCATCTTTACCCTTGCGGATTTATGCAACGGCGTCAACCCTCGCCCGGCCGGTTCCCGCGGCGGATCCCGGGCCGGGCGCCCCGGATCGCGAGGATCCGAGGCGTCCGGGGTCCGCGGAGGTGGCGGGATTTGAACCCGCGAGAGGGGATTACCCTCAACCCGCTTAGCAGGCGGGCGCCATAAACCGGACTAGGCGACACCTCCCTACGGCCTGCACAGGGTACCGGTCGCCGGTCGGTTCAGCCCAGCCGGGTGAACCCGTGTCCGGCGTCCAGACGTCTCCGCAGCTCGTCGACGAACTCCTGGCCCGGCCCCTCGAGGGCGGCGACCGGAATCGTGGTGGTGCGCCCGTCCTTCAGCCGGAGTACGGCGCACGGGGAGCCGGCCACGTCCGCGGCGATCACGTCGTCGACGTCGACCCAGCGGGCCACCGCGACCCCGACCCCACGGACCAGCCGCACCCGGTAGCCCGACTCGCCCAGCCGCACGACGTACCCGCGTCGCAGCGCGAGCCACGCGACGGCCACGCCACCAAGGGCGAGCAACGCCGCCGCCACGAGCCAGACCGGAGACCAGCCGGTCGCGCCGACCAGGGCCGCCGCGACAAGCACCACGACACCCCCGACCGACACCACGGCACCCAGAATCCGGACGGCCACCGGCGCGGCGAATCGATAGTCGGAGGACACCCGACGATTAGATCGAACCACCGCCCGCCAAGCCAACCCGGGGCTTGTGCCGGACCCTGCTCCGGGGCGACACTCGAAACCCCCCACCCCCGGAGGTGGCCGCGATGTCGGGTCTCGACCACGCCGTCCTCGGCTTCCAGCAGGCGATTGACAGCCCCCGCCGGCATCGCCTGTGGCGGTGGCTCGTGCGCCAGCGCATGGCCGGGGTGAAGGACGCGCTGGCCAAGGTCCGCACGCGCGGCAACGACGCGTGGCTCGCCTCGAGGGAGCGGTCCCTGCTGCGCGAGAGGTCGGTCCTGCTCGAGCGGCTCACCGAGCTCGGACCGCGCGTCCTCGAGACGCCGGCCATCGAGGACCTGGACATCGAGCTGCACCGGCTGCTGGGAGACCTGCAGCGCTACCAACAGCGCACCCACGACCTCGTCTACGACACGGTCTCACTCGAGCTCGGTGGCTCTGAGTAGCCGACCCGGCAGAGGGGGCGGGATTCGAACCCGCGGCTGACATCTCTGCCAGCGACCGCTTTCAAGGCGGTTCCGATCGGCCACTCCGGCACCCCTCCTGGCGAACCGAAGTCTAGAGGTCGATCGTCACCAGCACGTCGCCCTCCTGGACCACGTCGCCGGCCGCCACCTTGACCTCTCCGACGGTGCCGGCGGCCTCGGACAGGACCGGGATCTCCATCTTCATCGACTCGAGCAGGATCACGGTGTCGCCGACCCCCACCGGGTCACCGGACGAGACGACGACGGTGACCACGTTGGCGACCATCTCCGCGACGATCGCGGCGGTCCGCGGTGCACGAGGCATGCTGCGGACGCTACACGGTCATATCAGCGGCGCGAACCGGCCGGGTTCGCGACGCTCCACGCCCGTATCGTCCGGGCGGCGGGCCCGCCGCCCGCGTGACCCGGACAGGAGCCGGTCGCCCGCGACGAGCACTCCCCCGACGACCACACCGATCAGCAGCGAGTAGCCGAGCCCCAACCCGGCCTCCTCGAGCGAGAGGTGACGGCGCAGCAGGGTGGTCCCTACCAGGGCCAACCCGGTCGCCCCGTACACGCACCCCCACCAGCCCTGCCGGCGACGGCCCCGGGTGGAGACCCCCCAGGCCAGCGCCGGGAAGCCGAGCAGGTACTCCAACGGGCGGGGGGTCGCGTGCAGCCGGTCGTGCACGTGGAGCATCGCGGTGTTCAGACGGTCGGCGAGCTCCGGTGAGCCCCAGCGGGTCAGCGCCTGCCCGTAGGCCAGGAGGAGCACGAGCAGGAGCAGTCCACCGACGACCACGAGCACGCCCCGGGTCCCGAGGCCGGCGCGGCCGGCGGCCAACTTCACGACGAGGGCGAGGGCACCGCCGAAGGACAGCGCGATGACGACATACTCCGTCCGCTCGACGTCCACCCTCGCGTCGTAAGCCACCACGGCGAGGGCGGCGGAGGCGGCCACGGCCGTGGCCAGCAGGCACTCGCACACGGTGCCGAGGTATCGGACCGCCGGCCGGGTGGCGAGCACCCCCAGCAACGCGCCGAGTACGGCGGTGACGACCGCGGCGGACGCCCTCAGCACGGGTACGT
>JBOHDW010000124.1:0-1868 GCA_050700795.1 Nocardioidaceae bacterium
GGCGTGTCGTGGAGATTGCGGCTCTCGCCCAGCGAACTCCCATGACACCCGCCGAGGCGCGCGACCTTTTGCAGGTCAAGCACCGTTAGAGTCGGAGCCATGGAAGCCGTGTTCGTCGCGCTGATGGCTCTGGTTGTCCTCGCCGCGGGGTATCTCGCGCTCGCGCTGCTGGTCAAGCTGCTCAGATCCGGTGCGTGATGCCGTTCGAGCTCCCCGAGAACCTCCACCCCGACTGCGTGAAGGTCGTCTGGCTGCTCGGCACCTGGCACGGCAACGGGCACGGCGACTACCCCGGGATCGAGCCGTTCCAGTTCGGTCAGGAGCTGATCTTCGCCCACGACGGCCGGCCGTTCTTCCACTACCTGAGCCGGGCCTGGATCATCGACGGGCAGGGGGAGAAGGTCCGCGACGCGGCCATCGAGACGGGGTTCGTGCGTCCGAAGGCGGACGGCAACCTGGAGTTCCTGCTCGCGCACAACACGGGCTTCGTCGAGCTCTACTACGGCCGGGTGGACGGCGCCAAGATCGAGATGAGCACCGACGCCGTCGTACGCACCGAGAGCGCGAAGGAGTACGTCGCCGGCCACCGGATGTACGGGCTGGTCGAGGGCGACCTGCTCTGGGCCTACGACATGGCAGCGATGGGTCACGAGATGGAGTCCCACCTGTGGGGGCGCCTGGTGCGCGACTAGTCCGACACCGATGCGCCCACTGGCGCGCTCACCCGAGCTGGTAGGTCAGGGTCAGCGGCATGAACGGGTAGTCGGCATGGGTGGACTCGCTGACACAGCTGCCGCTGATCCCGGCGAGCTCCCCCGTGCCGGAACCGGCGATCACGGTCGTGCGACCGGACGCGGTGGTGCCGTCGTAGCCGCCCTCTCCGTGCAACGCGAACGTGCCCTCGTGTCCGTCGAGCCGTCCGGACAGGTGCAGCAGGGTCACGTAGTCGCTGGTTCCGTCCGGCCGGTAGTAGGCCAGCATGCTGGCCGATCCGGACTCGATCCCGTCGGCGCCCTCCCGCAGGCGCACCTGGGCGCGGGTGATCTTTCGTCCGTCGTCGAACTCCTCGAGCGCCGACTCGTCCCAGTCGTCGATGCGTAGCTTCGTCTCCAGTTTCGCCATGGGGCGAATATATGCGTGACCCGGACGTTGGTCCTTCCCGCGCGTCATCAAGCCGGCGAAGGCTCGGGGCTGCGTTACTCGGCGGCCTAGGATCGGGACATGACCCAGGACTGGCGCGCCGAGCTGCGGGCCAAGGGATATCGGCTCACTCCCCAGCGTGAGCTGGTCCTGCACGCGGTGGAGACGCTCGGGCACGCCACCCCCGACGAGGTCCTTCAGGAGGTCCGCAAGGAGTCCGAGTCGCTGAACACCTCGACCGTCTACCGGTCGCTCGAGCTGCTCGAGCAGCTCGGCCTGGTCCGGCACTCGCACATCACCGACCGGGCCCCGACGTACCACGCGGCGTCCAGCCCGCCCCACCTGCACCTGGTCTGTCACGGTTGCGGGAGCGTCACCGACCTCGACCCCGAGATCGTGAAGCCGATGACCGCCCTACTCTCCGAGCGCTACGACTTCGAGACCGATATCGGGCATCTGACGGTCTTCGGCCGGTGCCGAGCGTGTCGCGAGGCGGGATGAACCGAGGCTCCTAGATGGTTGAGCAGAACATGAACCCAAGTCCGCTGCTGTCGCTGCCGGGCGCCGTCGCCGGCAACGGCGTCGATGCTCCCGTCGCGGCCCACTACGGGTCGATCTCCCGTGAACAGCGCGCCCTCGAAGGCGGCGAGGGGTTCGTCGACCTGTCCCATCGCGGCGTCATCCGGGTCACCGGGCCGGACCGGCTGAGCTGGCTGCACAGCCTGACC
>JBOHDW010000125.1:0-6839 GCA_050700795.1 Nocardioidaceae bacterium
CTGCTGCCCTGCTCGTACGCCTGCGCCAGTCAGAACCGACGGAGTCCCGGCGCCCAACGAAGTGACCCCCTCCGACCGCGTTTCCGCTGGTCAGAGGGGGTCATCGGTCGGGCTGACAGGATTTGAACCTGCGGCCTCTTCGTCCCGAACGAAGCGCGCTACCAAACTGCGCCACAGCCCGTGGCCGCCTACGGCGCGGCGAGTCTACCCGAGCGAGCCGGCCGCCTCTCAATCGGCACGAGGCGTCAGTTCGAGCAACGTCGCCTCCGGTCGG
The DNA here is from genome assembly GCA_050700795.1 of Nocardioidaceae bacterium. GTDB lineage: Bacteria > Actinomycetota > Actinomycetes > Propionibacteriales > Nocardioidaceae > JBOHDW01. The sequence continues at coordinate 275 of JBOHDW010000125.1, forward strand.
CAGCAGAAGCGCACCGGCGCGTACGGCGATGTACCCAGCCCCGCGGACACGTGCAACCAGGAGCCAGCCGGCTGGCCGGGGACCGAGTCCGCCGGATGACGGTGCAGCCCGCTGGCCCGCGCGGTGTCGAGGTCGCAGTTGGTCACCAGCGCCCCTTTGAACGGCAGGCACAGCTGGCCGCCGTGGGTGTGCCCGGCCAGGATCAGGCGGTACCCGTCCGCGGCGTACTGGTCCAGCACCCGCAGGTACGGCGCGTGGGTGACCCCAACCGTGACGTCGGCGGACTCGGCCGGACCGGCCACGGCGGAAAGGTCGTCGTAGCCGAGGTGCGGATCGTCGACGCCGGCGAAGCCGAAGCTGGTGCCCCGGACGACGAGCCGGTTGCGACGGTTGGTCAGGTCGACCCACCCCCGCGCCAGGAACTCGCGGCGCAGGTCGCCGATCGGCAGCCGTGGCGTGTGGACGTTGCGCCGGCCGTTGTCGGGGAACAGGTACCACGCCGGGTTCTTGAAGACCGGCGCGAAGTAGTCGTTGGAGCCGAACACGAAGACGCCGGGCAGCTCCAGCAACGGGCCCAGCGCTTCGACGACGGCGGGGACGGCCCGAACGTGGGCGAGGTTGTCGCCGGTGTTCACCACGAGGTCCGGTTCCAGGTCCGCGAGGGCACGCACCCAGCTCGTCTTGCGCCGTTGACCAGGGGTCAGGTGCAGGTCCGAGAGGTGCAGCAACCTGACCGGTCGGTGCCCCTGGGGCAACACGGGGACGGTGGCCCGACGGAGCACGAACCAGCGGGTCTCGGCGACGGCGTACGCCACGGCGGCGCCGGTCAGCAGGCCCGCACCGAGCACGCGCGTCACGGGTCCGGCCATGGCGACAAGGTTGCCACACGACCCGTCGTTGACCGGTTTGCCACAATGACCGTCGTGAGTGACCTCAAGGACCAGCTGCGCGCCGACCTGACCACCTCGATGAAGGCGCGTGACGAGCTGCGCTCCTCGACCTTGCGCATGGTGCTGACCGCGATCACCAACGCCGAGGTGGCCGGCAAGCAGGCGCGCGAGCTGACCGACGACGACGTGCTGGCGGTCCTCGGGTCCGAGGGGAAGAAGAGGCGCGAGGCGGCCCAGGCGTTCGACGAGGCCGGCCGTGCCGAGAGCGCCGCCAAGGAGCTCGCCGAGGCCGACGTGATCGCCGGTTACCTGCCCGAGCAGCTCACCGAGGGTGAGATCGCCGGTCTCGTCACCGAGACGATCGCCCAGCTCGGGGTCGGAGACGACGGGGTGCGGGCGATGGGCCGGGTGATGGGCGCGCTGCAGCCACGGGTCAGGGGGTTGGCCGACGGCGGCGTGGTCGCCGCGGAGGTACGCCGCCAGCTCGGCTGATCGAGGAGGTCAGCCGCCCGGCTGATGGGGTGGGTGCGGGTGGTGGTGCCCGCCACCTCCACCCCCACCTCCGCCGGGTGGCTGGAACGGCGGAGGTGTCGGCTGGTGGTGCTTCTTCGGCGGCGGGGTCCCGTTGGAGACGTAGATCGTCACGGTGGTCCCGGGCGGTGCCTGGGTGCCGGCCCCGGGACTGGTGTAGGCCACGGTCCCGGCCGCCGCCGAGCTGTCGACCGTCGCGCCGATCACCGGGATGAACCCGGCCTTCTGCAAGATGTTGGCCGCCGCCGCCGGGGACATGCCGTAGAGCGACGGGATCCCGCTCGACTTGCCGGCGATGGCCAACGGGTCGGGTGGGACGAAGTTCTCGTTGGGCAGGTACTGCTGGATCGCCTTCATCGCCTCGCCCCAGATCGGGCCGGCGTTGGTCGAGCCGTGGGCGCCGTAGATGTAGACCCCGCCCACCGTGTGACCGTTCAGCGTCTGCCAGTGGCCCTTGGCGTTGGCGCCGGCGATCATCACCGAGGTGCACAGCGTCGGTGTGTACCCGTCGAACCAGACCGCCCGGTTCAGGTTGGTGGTGCCGGTCTTGCCCGCCGATGGCTGTTGCAGTGCCAGCCCGGCCTCGTAGCCGAAGCCGCCGGGCTCCTGGACGCCTCGGAGGATGTCGTTGACCGCGTCGGCCACCGGGGCCGGCACGAGGCGCTTGCACTGCTTCGGATAGCTGATGATGGTCTTGCCCGCGCTGTCCAGGATCGAGGTCACCGGCCGCGGAGAGCAATACATGCCGCGAGCGGGCATGGTCGCGTAGACCGACGCCATGGTCAGGGGGTTGGTGTCGGTGACGCCCAGGGTGAACGGCGGTACGACGTCGTTGGCGGGCACCTTGACGCCCATCGCGCGGGCCAGCTTCACCGGGTCGCACAGGCCGGTGCGCTCCTCGAGCTGGGCGAAGAAGGTGTTCACCGACAGCTGGGTGCCGGTGTACAGGTCGAACGTTCCGTGGCCGGTCGAGTTGTTGACCGTCCAGGTGTCGTTGCTCCGCAGGTAGCCGTTGCAGACGCGGTACTTGTCGTTCGGGATCGAGATCGTCTGCGGGGCGTTGATCCTGGTGGTGAGCGGGATGCCCATCCTGATCGCCGTGGCCAACACGAAGATCTTGAAGGTCGAACCCGCCTGGAAGCCGTTGGCGTCGCCGTACTGGCGGGGCACGACGTAGTTGAGGTAGGTCTGCCCCTTCTTCGTCTTCGCACCCATCGGCCGAGACTGCGAGAGCGCGCGGACGTCACCGGTTCCCGGGACCACCTCGGCAAGACCGCCGATTGCCTGGTCGGTGGGGTAGACGTGGTGGCGGACGGCTCGGTCGGCCGCCTTCTGGAACCTGGGGTCGAGGGTCGTCTTGATCGTCAGCCCACCGCCGAGCAGCAGCGACTTGCGGTCGGCGACGGTCTTGCCGAGCGCGGGGTCGGCCAGGAGGTACTGCTGGGCGAAGTCGCAGAAGAAGGGCGCGATCGAGGAGACACAGCCGTTCGGGACGTTCTTGACGTGGAGTCCGAGCCCGCTGCCCTCGGCCTGGCGCGCCTGGCTCGAGGAGATCACGTTCAGCTGCCCCATGCGGGCCAGAACGGTGTTGCGTCGCTCCGTAGCCTGCAGGGCGTGTTGGGTCGGCGCATAGGCGGTCGGGTTCTTCACCAGCCCGGCGAGCAGGGCCGCTTGGGGCAGGTCCAGCTTGGAGGCCGGGATGCTGAAGTAGTGGCGGGCCGCGGCCTGGATGCCGTAGGCGCCGTCCCCGAAGTAGGCGATGTTGAGGTAGCGCTGCAGGATCCAGTCCTTGGAGTACCTCTTCTGGAAGGCGATCGCGTAGCGCAGTTCCTTGATCTTGCGTGCGTAGGTGTCCGCCGTCGCGGACTTTCGTTGCGCCGCGGTCTTGGCCTGGTTGACCAGCGTCAGCTTCACCATCTGCTGGGTGATCGACGAGCCGCCCTGGACGGATCCGTCGTTGGTCTGGTTGGTCACGAACGCGCGCAGGGTGCCGCGCAGGTCCAACGCGCCGTGCTGGTAGAACCGGTAGTCCTCGATCGCCACGATCGCCTGGCGCATGATAAGCGACACCTTGGCGAGCGGGACGTTGACCCGGTTCTGGTCATAGAACGTCGCGAGCACCGAACCGTCGGCGGCAAGCATCCGGGTGCGCTGCGCGAGTGGCTGCGTGGTGAGGTTGGTCGGCAGCTTGTCCATGCTCTGCGAGACCGATCGGGCCGCGAAGCCGCTGACCGCGGCGAAGGGGATCGCCAGCCCCGCGACGAGCAGTCCCATCGTGGCCGCCACCGCGATCATCACCCCCAAATGGGAGAGGGCCGCCAACGGTCGCGGAGCATCGGCACGTCGGGGAGACATGCCGACCAGGGTACGGGGCCCGCTGAGCGACCCGCTTACCGCATCGCCGGCGCCGTGTCACGCAGGCGGCGATGCCGGTGCGTCGGGTGGGTCACAGACGCTCTAGTCATTTCGGACTAGTCGGGGTCGGTCGTTCGATCCCCAGGCGTCACTTCAGTCACATTCGCCGATATTCTGAACATTCGTGCCCTACCAAACAGCCATTCGGCCGACCCTCCTAGTCATTTGGTGCTAGCAGAAGTTGAGCCCTCCGTGTCTGTTTCCTCCGGGGTTCGGTCTTTACCTTTCATGAGGGGAACTCCCCGGCCCGCTTGGGAGGTGGGCCCTTCTATCCGGAGGGACAAGGCCGATGTGGAACAACGATTGGGCGAACAAGGCGCTTTGCCACCAAGCACGACCCGATGAGCTGTTCGTGCGCGGTGCCGCACAGAACCGCGCCAAGCTGCTGTGCGCCGGATGTCCGGTTCGCACCGAGTGTCTTGCCGAGGCGCTCGACAACCAGATCGAGTGGGGGGTCTGGGGCGGCATGACCGAGCGTGAGCGCCGGGCACTCCTGCGCCGCCGTCCGAACGTGACCTCGTGGCGCACGCTGCTCGAGACCGCGATGGCGGACCACGCCCTGTCGATCGAGCAGATCACCGCCACGGCCTGACTATCCAGCGAGCAGTCCTGCGATCCGACGCAGAGCGTCGAGGTCGTGCACGTCGGTCGACAGGGCCGCCACCACGACCGTGGGCGTTCGCGGATGCGCGGCCTCGAACCGCCGCATGAGCCTGGTCTCACGCGCCACCGCCTTCGTGCGTTCGGCATGCAGTCGCAGCAGGCTGGCGGTCAGTCCCGTCGTACCCAGGCGTTCGGCAGCGGCGAGGGCCTGGTCGACGCTGAGCTCCGCGGTGGGCAGCGTGGACACCCGGTTGACCACCAGCCCCGCAAGCGGCATCCGCTCGCCCCGCAGCCGCTCGACGAAGTACGCCGCCTCGCGCAACGCGTCCGGTTCGGGAGCGGCGACCACCAAGAACGCCGTGCCGTCGGCCTGCAGCAGCTCGAAGGTCTTCTGGGCGCGCTGCCGGAAGCCACCGAACAACGTGTCGAAGGCGGCCACAAAGGTCTGCATGTCCCGCAGGACCTGGGTGCCCAGGACCTTGGTGAGGGCTCCGGTCATCAGCGTGAAACCCGCCGTCATCAGCCTTGCCGGACCTCTCGCCGGCGCCATCAGCAGCCGGATGAACCGTCCGTCGAGAAAGCTGGACAGTCGTTCGGGGGCGTCGAGGAAGTCCAGCGCCGATCGCGACGGCGGGGTGTCGACGACGATCAGGTCCCAGCGTCCGGTCCGGCGCGCATCGGCGTGGAGCTGGCCGAGCTTCTCCATGGCCATGTACTCCTGGGTGCCGGCGAAGGAGCTCGACAGGGCGACGTAGAACGGGTTGGCCAGGATCTGGGCGGCCTTCTCCGGACTCGCCTGGCTCTCCACCACGTCGTCGAAGGTCCGCTTCATGTCGAGCATCATCGCGTCGAGGCGGCCCGACCCCGCGACCACGCCGGGGACCGGGCGAGGCACGTTGTCGAGCCGCTCGATCCCCATCGCCTGGGCGAGGCGGCGGGCCGGGTCGATCGTCAGGACCACGACCTTGCGCCCCCGCTCGGCGGCCCGGAGGGCGAGTGCGGCCGAGGTGGTGGTCTTCCCCACCCCACCCGAGCCGCAGCACACGATGATCTCGGTGGCCGGGTTGTCGAGGAGCGCGTCGACGTCCAGGGCCGCGGTCATGGGAGTCCCTGTGCGCGCAGCTCGTCGGCGAGCTCGTAGAGGCCGCCCAGGTCGACGCCCTCGCTCAAACGGGGCAGCTCGTAGACCGGTACGCCGATGCTCTCGATGCGGGCGCGCTCCTCGTCCTCCAGGTCGAGCCGGTCGACGCGTTCATGTGCCTCATCGACCAGCCCGTCGACGAGCGACGCGGTCGGCTCGATGCCGGCACGCCTCAGCTCGGTCTTGATCGTGGCGCGCGGAAGCCTCCGGGTCCGGGCGAGACGCCGCTCGTCGTCGTCGAAGGTCCCGCCATTGACCATGTTCACGATCACCCCGCCGATGGGAAGGCGGTCGTCCCTCAGCTCCGCGATGCCGTCGATCGTCTCCTGCACGGGCATGTCCTCGAGCACCGTGACGATGTGGACCGCCGTCCGGCTCGAGCGCATCAGCGTCATCACCCGGTCCGCCTGGCCGCGGATCGGGCCGACCTTGGCCAGCCCCGCGAGCTCGCTGTTCACGTTGAGGAACCGGGCGATCCGACCCGTCGGGGGCGCGTCGAGCACGATCGCGTCGTACTCCCGGGCCGCCTTCTGGCGGCGGTTGCGGTGGGCGGCCTCGTAGACCTTTCCGGTCAGCAGGACGTCACGGACCCCGGGGGCGATGGTGGTGGCGAAGTCGATCACCCCGAACCGGTCGAGGGCCTTGCCGGCGCGGCCGAGCCGGTAGTACATCGCGAGGTACTCGAGCAGCGCGGACTCCGCGTCGATGGCGAGCGCGTAGACGGTCCCCCCGTCGTCGGCGCCGTGAGCGATCCGCTGTTCGGCGTACGGCAGGGGCGAGACGTCGAAGAGCCGGGCGATTCCCTGCCGGCCCTCGACCTCGCAGAGCAGGACGGTGCGCCCGGTGGCGGCCAGGCCGAGGGCCAGCGCGCCCGAGACGGTCGTCTTGCCGGTGCCACCCTTCCCCGTCACGACGTGCAGTCGCACCTCGTCGAAGTCGGGACTCACGCCGGGAGCCTAGCCTCGATGGACGCGTGCGGCCGCCC
>JBOHDW010000126.1:0-4298 GCA_050700795.1 Nocardioidaceae bacterium
CCTCCACCACCGCGCAGTTGAGCAGGTGGCGCTGCCACACCCGGGGCACCTCCCGCGGCCCGATCAACCCTCGTTCGACGCCGACCGTGGCGAGCAGCGCGGCGTACCTCTCGGCCAGCGGGAGCCGGCTCGAGAACACCCCCCGGGCCGCCTCGGGCGCGGGGGGTGTTTCACGTGAAACAGGGTTGGTCAGGGCAGGACCACCACGTAGCGGCGCGGCTCGACTCCCTCGGACTCCGAGGTCAGCCCCGCGGCGGCGACCACGTCGTGGACCACCTTCCGCTCGAACGGGGTCATCGGCTCCAGGGCGACCCGCTCGCCGGACTCTCGGACGGTGGTGACGATCTCGGAGGCCAACCGTTCCAACCCGGCCTTCTTCTCGGCCCGGAAGCCACCCACATCCAGCATCAACCGGGATCGTTCGCCGGTCTCGCGGTAGACGGCGAGCCGGGTGAGCTCCTGCAGTGCGTCGAGCACCTCGCCCCGGGGACCGACCAGGAGGGAGAGGTCGCCACCGACGATCGAGACGGCCGCACGGTCACCCTCCACGTCCATGTCCAGGTCACCATCGAGATCCGCGATGTCCAGCAGCTCCTCGAGGTAGTCCGCCGCGATGTCACCCTCATGCTCGAGACGCCCGACGTCGCCGTCCTCGCCGTCCTCGCCGTCCTCGTTTCCCCCCGTGTCCGCACGGGGCGGCTCGTCCGCCGCCTCGGGGCGCGGCTCAGTGGGCTCGCCCGCCGGATCGGCCGGCGAATCGACAGCCGAACCGCCAGGCGAATCGGTGGCTGGCTCTGCGGGGGGGTCGGCGGGGTTCTCTAGGGTCACGGGTTCCTCCTGCTCGGGCTCGACGCTCACGCGTCGGGGCGCTTGCGGTCGTCGGACGACGGACTCGGGCGGGGCGCCTTCTTGCGCTTCTGGCGCGACTGCTTCTTCGGCTGTTGCCGGCGTGGCGGTTCCGGCCGGGCCGGGCCGGCCCCGGTCGAGTTGCCGGTCGAGCTCCCCGTCGAGCTCCCCGTCGAGTTGCCCGTCGAGTTGCCCGTCGGGTTTCCGGTCGAGTGGCCGGCACCGCTATCGGTCGAGGTATCCGTGCCGGTGGACGCGGCGTTCCCGCCGGCATTCCCGCCGGCATTCAGCGGGGGCGCCTCGCCGCCCCTGGCCGGCTCCACACCCGGCTCCGGCAGCCCCTTGCGGGCCCGCCGGGCGATGTCGCGCTGCACCTTCGCCTTCTCGGCGGGGGTGCCGGGTGCGGGGTTGTTCCGGATCACGTAGAACTGCTGGCCCATCGTCCACATGTTCGAGGTGACCCAGTAGAAGAGCACCCCGATGGGGAAGGCGATGCCGCCCACCGCGAAGACCAGCGGTAGCACGTAGAGCAGCATCTTCTGCTGCTGGGCGTACTGCCCGGTCATGGCGTCGGACGGCATGTTCTTGCTCATCAGCTGTCGCTGCGTCAAGAAGGTGGTGGCGGTCATCGCCAGCACGAGCACCGCGGCCAGGATCTGGATGTGCGCGTTGCCGTTGGCGTGGTTGAACTGGTCGGCGATCTTGACCCCGAAGACCTTCGCCGCGGCCAGGGAGTCCACCTGGTGCTTGGTCAGCACCCCGACCCCGGTGTACTTGCCGTTCGCCGCGTGGTCGATCAGCCGGAACAGCGCAAGGAAGATCGGCATCTGCAAGATGATCGGCAGGCAGGAGGCGAACGGGTTGGTATTGCTCTCCTTGTAGAGCTTCATCGTCTCCTGGGCCAGCCGTTCGCGGTCGTGGCCGTACTTCTTGCGGAGCTCGTTGACCTTGGGCTGGAGAAGCTGCATGTTGCGGCTGGACTTGATCTGCTTGACGAACAAGGGGATCAGCGCCGCCCTGATCACCAGAGTCAGCCCGACGATCGACAGCGCCCAGCCGGCGCCGCTGGCGTCACCGAAGATCGCCCCGAACAGCTGGTGCCACGCGGACAACACGACCGACGTCACCCAGTACAGCGGGGTCATGATGTAACCGCCGAATTGGCTCAGGGTGTGCATCAGACTCCTAGCGTCTGTGAGCGTGCGGGCGGAACGGGGTCGTACCCGCCCGCGGCCCACGGGTGACAACGAGCCACCCGGCGCACGGCGTACCAGCTGCCCCGGATGCTGCCGTGCACCGTGACCGCCTCCAGTGCGTACGCCGAACAGGACGGGTGATACCGGCACACCTGGCCGTAAAGGGGGCTGATTGCGAACCGGTAGGCGCGCAACAGGCCGATCAGCAGGTACTTCATGACGCCGTGTCCGACGTACGGCGCGGGGCAGACGTTCCCCATAGCCGGGCGATTCCGGCGTCCAGGTCGGCGCCCAGCCGTGCCGAGGTGGCGGCCGCCGCCGTGGGCAGGGCCCGGATCACGAGCATGCCCGAGGCCGGGAGCGACCTCAGACGCTCCCGGACCAGTTCGCGAAGGCGGCGTTTCACTCGATTACGCGTCACAGCGTTCCCGACGGCCTTGCTGACCACCAGGCCCACCAGCAGCTCCGACCCGCTCGAGGTGGGGGTCAGGTGCACCACCAAGGTGGCGGTTCCGGCCCGGCGGCCCGAGCGGATCGTCCGCGCGAAATCTCTGCTCGCCCGGAGTCGATGGGAGCGGGTCAGCACCGGTGGCCGGTCGTCAGCACGTCGAGGACGGCTCAGACGGCCAGGCTCTTGCGGCCCTTGCGCCGACGGGCGGACAGGATGGCGCGACCGGCACGGGTGCGCATCCGAAGACGGAAACCGTGCACCTTGTGCCGGCGCCGGTTGTTCGGCTGGAAGGTTCGCTTGCTCACGAGGTGTTCTCCGGTGTTCGGGAGTGTGACGGTGGTGGGGCCGGGCCGGCCCCGAGTCGACCCGCCCCTCACCGGCACCGCCCACCCGCGGGCCGCGAGCGCCGAGCCCCGGGCAAGCAGGCGCGGGGTCGGAGCGGGGGGTAGACATGCGGCACCAGTCGAAACCGGTTCGACCTGGCAACGGTACGGGGTGGCACCCGACAGGGTCAAACCAGGTGGCCGGCCGGGTTGACCAGGACCGAGGCCGGCCCGGATTAGACCGCTACCGAAACCTGTGGACAACGCCTTGATCCCACCCCTCCGCTGTTGTTAGCGTTCGGGCCGTCCCGAGTTTTCCCCACGGGCAACCCCTCGTTCTCCCGACCGGAGCCGGCGTCTCGTCGGCACCGTCTCCAGGCCAGGAAAATCGCCGCTGACCTGGGCAAACGGTGGCGGGAGGGGTTCGCGACCGGCCTCGGAGCCTCGCCTGAACGCCCGGGCGAGGTGATTGCACAACCTGTGGACAAAGGTGTGGACTCACCGCACCGGGTCTCCACCCGACTTCGAGGAACGGGGAAGATGTGAGCGAGACCGTCACCACCGAGCTGAGCATTGTCTGGCGTCGCCTGGTGGCTGACCTGCCGCCCAGTCAGCGGGCCTGGCTGGACGGCAGCATGCCGGTCACGCTGCACGAGAACACCGCGATCATCGCGGTGGCCAACGACTTCACCCGCGACCAGATCGAGGGCCGGCTGCGCACCCACCTCGAGGACGCCCTGGGCACCTCGTTCGACCGGCCGATCCGGATCGCGGTCACCGTCGACTCCCAGCTCAACCCCGGGCCCCGGCACGCGGCCGGCTCGGGGCTCGAGTCGACTCAGCAACTCGACGACTTGTCGACAAAGCCACAAGTCGGTATGGCGACCGGGAGCGTGATGGAGACCCGGCTCAACCCGAAGTACATCTTCGAAACCTTCGTCATCGGCTCGTCGAACCGGTTCGCGCACGCCGCCGCGGTCGCCGTCGCGGAGGCCCCCGGCAAGGCGTACAACCCGCTGCTCATCTACGGCGACTCCGGCTTGGGCAAGACCCACCTGCTGCACGCGATCGGCAACTACGTGCGCAGCCTCTTCGCGGGCTCCCGGGTCCGCTACGTCTCCTCCGAGGAGTTCACCAACGAGTTCATCAACGCCATCCGAGACGACAAGCAGGACCGCTTCAAGCGCCGGTACCGCGACGTGGACGTGCTGCTCATCGACGACATCCAGTTCCTGGCACAAAAAGAACGGACGCAGGAAGAGTTCTTCCATACTTTCAACGCCTTGCATGAGTCGATGAAGCAACTCGTGATCGCAAGCGACCGTCCTCCGAAGGAACTGGCGGAGTTTGAAGACAGATTGCGCAGCCGTTTCGAGTGGGGATTGATCGCGGACATCCAGCCGCCAGACCTCGAGACCAAGGTAGCCATTCTGCAAAAAAAATCGGACAGCGAGAAAGTCACGTTACCGACCGATGTAGCCT
>JBOHDW010000127.1:0-3597 GCA_050700795.1 Nocardioidaceae bacterium
CGATCGCCCTGCGCCGGCACACCCTGGGCCTCGACCGCCCGCTCTACGTCCAGTACCTGGAGTATCTCAAGGACGTGGTCACCCTCCACTTCGGCACCACCCTGTCGGACAACCGTCCGATCAGCGACGTGATCCGGGACAACGGGGGCGCGACGCTCAGCCTGACGACCGGGGCGTTCCTCTTCGCTCTGCTGATCGGGATCCCGCTCGGGCTGGTCGCCGGCCGCCGCCGGGACTCCGTCCTCGACGTGGTGATCCGCACATTCGGTGTGGTCAGCTACGCCGCCCCGATCTTCTGGGTCGGCCTGATGCTCGTCATCCTGGTCGCGCCGTCCGGCTGGCCCACCTACGGCATCGGCTCGCCGATCACCCTGTTCGAGGTGCATCCGATCACCCACATCCTCATCGTCGACTGTGCCCTGGAGGGCAACTGGACGGCGTTCCTGGACGTCTTGAAACATCACCTGCTGCCGTGCTTCACGTTGGGGCTGCTGCTCAGCGGTGTCTTCATCCGGCTGGTGCGGGTCAACCTGCTGCAGAGCCTCAAGGGGGACTACGTCGAGGCCGCGAGGGCCAGGGGAGTCCCGGAACGCTACGTCATCCGCCGGCACGCCTTCCGCAACGCGCTGGTCCCCGTGGTCACGGTGATCGGCTTGCAGGTGGCGCTGACCATGAGTGGGGCGGTGCTCACCGAGCGCACCTTCAACTGGCCGGGGATCGGCAACGAGCTGATCAACTACATCAACGAACGCGACTACCCCGCTGTGCAGGGGCTGGTCACGTTCTTCGCGATCGTCGTGGTGATCGCCAGCCTCCTTGTCGACATCGCCAACGCGATCATCGACCCCCGGATCAGGTATTGAGGCCGACCATGTTCTCGAGAGTTCTCGCCCCGATCCGCAACACCACCGGACTGGCCAGGTGGATCCTGCTGACCGGATTGTTCATCACCGGCGTGTTCGTCATCTTCGCGCTGTTCGCGCCCTGGATCGCGCCATTCGGCTTCCAGCAGATCCAGATCGGCCATCAGCCCCGTTTCCCCAAGCTGGGGCACCCCTCGAGTCGGCACTGGTTCGGGACCAACGACCAGTTCTTCGACGTACTGTCCAGGGTCATCTGGGGTGCCCGGACCGAGGTGAAGGTGGTCACCCTCTCGGTGATGTTCTCGGTGGTCATCGGCGTACCCCTGGGCCTGGTGTCGGGGTTCATCGGTGGTTGGTGGGACCGGATCCTGGTCTTCTTGATGGACGCGCTCTACGCGTTCCCGTCCCTGCTGTTGGCGATCGTCTTCTCCTTCCTGCTGCGCGGGCCGCTCGGCGGCGGCACGCTGGCGGCCGCGCTGTCGCTGACCGCGATCTACATCCCGCAGTACTTCCGGGTGGTCCGCAACACGACGGTGAGTGCCCGGGAGGCGACCTACGTCGAGGCGGCCCGTGCGATCGGGGCCAAGAACGGCACGATCATGGGTCGCTACCTGTTCGGCAACGTGATCCAGTCGGTGCCGGTCATCGGCACCCTGAACGCGGCCGACGCCATCGGCACCCTCGCCGCACTCGGTTTCCTGGGGCTCGGGATCCAGCCGACTGTCGCGTCGGAGTGGGGCTACGACCTGAGCCGCGCCCTCGACGACGCGGCCGCCGGGATCTGGTGGACCAGCCTCTTCCCAGGCCTGGCGATCGTGCTGCTGGTCACCGGGCTGACCCTGGTGGGCGAGGGGTTGAACGAGACCGTCAACCCGACGCTGCGGAAGCGCCGGATCCGTGACGTGATCCTGCCCCCGCGGGTGCGCACGCCGGTGGAGAGTGAGTCGGCATGACCGAGTTCCAGGACGCCGCCGAGGCGACCGCTCCCGATGTCCCTGTGATCGAGGCCCGCGACCTCCGCATCTGGTACGGCACCGAACGAGGGCCGGTCAAGGCGGTCGACGGGGTGAGCTTCGCGTTGCGCCGGGGGGAGATCCTGGGCCTGGTCGGTGAGTCCGGCTGCGGGAAGTCCACCCTGGGCCGCGGACTGCTTGGCCTGCTCCCCGAAGGGGCGAAGATGGACGGCGAGCTGCGGTTCCGCGGCACCGACCTGCTCTCCCTGCCGCGCAAGCAGATGTTCGCCATGCGCGGGGTCGACCTCGGGATGATCTTCCAGGAGCCGCTGACCAGGCTGAACCCACTGATGCGGATCTCGGAGCACTTCGAGGAGACCCTGAGGACACACGAGCGCGGGATCGGCCGGGCCGAGGTCCGACGCCGCTCGCTCGAGGTGCTGAGGGTGATGGGGATCCCACCGACCCGGTACCGGTCCTACCCGCACGAGTTCTCCGGCGGGATGCGGCAGCGGCTGATGATCGCCCTCGCCCTTGTGCTGCGACCGGCCTTCGTCGTCGCCGACGAGCCCACCACCGCGCTCGACGTACTCGTGGAGGCGCAGATCATCCGCATCCTGCACGACCTGCGGCGCGACTTCGACACCTCGTTGCTGCTGATCACCCACAACCTCGGGATCATCGCCGAGGCCTGCGACCGCGTGGCGGTGATGTACGCCGGCGAGGTGGTCGAGATCGGCGACGCCCGGGATGTCTTCGCCGACCCCCAGCACCCGTACACCCGAGAGCTGCTCCGCTCGACGATCTCCTTGTCGACCACCGGGCTCAACTACATCCCGGGCGCCCCGCCCGATCTGGTCGACCCCCCGAGCGGGTGCCACTTCCACCCACGCTGCCCGGACGCCATGCATGTGTGCGGGGTGCGACACCCGCAGCAGCGGCGTACTCCGAGTGGCGGTCTGGTCCAGTGCTGGGCCGCCGATCTCCGGAACGGCGCGGTCGAGCTCACCGACAGCGAACGATCGCCGCTCGAGCGGGAGGAGCTGTCCGTTGCCGACGAAGCCTGAACGCACCGACGACGTGGTGGTGGCCCTCGACGACCTCGAGGTGCACTATGCGCTTCGTGGGGGGACGTTCGCCCGCCTGTTCGGCCTCGACACCGGCACCGTCAAGGCGGTGGACGGCGTCGACCTGCACCTGCACCGTGGCGAGGTGCTCGGTGTTGTCGGCGAGTCCGGCAGTGGCAAGACGACCCTGGGGAGGGCGCTGCTCGGGCTGGTCCCGGCGAGCCGGGGATCGATCACCTACCGACCCCGTGACGAGGACGGCGTCATCAGGGAGCGGGTGGTGTCGGCGATGTCCGCCGCCGAGGTGAGGCGGTTGCGCACCGACATCCAGATGGTCTTCCAGGACCCCCACGCGGCCCTGAACCCCTCGATGACCATCGAGACCGCCGTGGGACACCCGTTGAAGATCCACGGCATCGCGTCCGGGGCCGAGCTGACCAAGCGGGTGGCGGCCGCCCTCGAGAGGGTGGGGCTGGCTCCCGCCGAGCAGTTCTTGGACAAGTTCCCCGCCGACCTCTCCGGAGGCCAGAAGCAACGGGCCGTGATCGCCCGAGCGATCATCTTGGACCCCGACGTGCTCGTCGCCGACGAGCCGGTGTCGATGCTCGACATGAGTGTGCGGGCCAAGATCCTCCAGCTCATGTTGGACCTGAAGGGCGACCTGGGGCTGACCTACGTGTACATCACCCACGACCTCGCGACCGCGAAGTTCTT
>JBOHDW010000128.1:0-5554 GCA_050700795.1 Nocardioidaceae bacterium
ACCACTTCGCCGAGACCATCGGCACCCGCGACGCCGTGGGCGCGACGGTGCCGGTCAACCTGATCACGATCAGCCCGGTGCAAACGGTCGCCGAGCAGGATGCGGCGTACGGCCCGGAGCTCTTCGCCCGCAACCCGGACCTGTGCTGCGCGCTGCGCAAGGTGCAGCCGCTGCAGGACGCCCTCGAGCGGTACGACGCCTGGGCGACCGGGCTGCGCCGCGAGGAGACCCACAACCGGGTGATCGCGCCGGTGATCGGCTGGGACGAGAAGAAGGGGAAGGTCAAGGTCTCCCCGCTCGCCCGCTGGACCGGCCGGCAGGTCGAGGAGTACGTCGCCACCCACGGCGTGCTGGTCAACCCCCTGCAGTTCGACGGGTATCCGTCGATCGGCTGCTGGCCGTGCACGCAGCGCGTCGCGGCCGGCGCGGACCCCCGCAGCGGCCGCTGGGCGGGGACGGCCAAGACCGAGTGCGGGATCCACCAGTGAGCACTCCCAATCCAACGAAAGGACGGTGGGCCCGATGACCGCTCCGGCACTCGTCGCGCTCGCACACGGCAGTCGCGACCCGCGCTCCGCGGCGACGACCAAGGCGCTGGTCGACGAGGTCAGGGCGATGCGCCCCGACCTCCGGATCGAGCCCGCGTTCCTCGAGCTGGCCAGGCCCGGTTTCGGGACCGTCGTCGACCGGCTCGTGAGGGCGGGGTACGACGAGATCGTCCTCGTACCGCTGCTGCTGACCGAGGCCCACCACGCGAAGGTGGACGTGCCCGAGGTCGTCGCGGAGTCGATCGCGCGCCACCCAGGGCTGCGGATCCGGGCGACCAGGGTCCTCGGTCTGGAGCCGGTCTTCCTCGAGGTGCTCGACCGCCGGATGCGCGAGGCGCTGCGGGCCGCCCGGGTCCGCGAGCTGGACGCTCTCGTCCTGGCTGCCGCGGGCTCCTCCGACCCGCTCGCCAACCAGACGGTGGCCCGGCTGGCCCGGCTCTGGGGCGGACGCCACCGGCTGCCCACGGTCGCGGCGTTCGCCTCCGCGGCACCGCCCACGACCGGCGAGGCGGTGCGCGCCTTCCGGGTCGAGGGACGTCGGCACGTGGCCGTCGGCTCGCTGTTCCTGGCTCCGGGGCTGCTGCCGGACCGCGCCGCCGAGCTCGCGGTGGAGGCCGGTGCGGTGGCCGTCTCCGCCCCGCTCGGGGCCGATCCCGAGGTGGCCCGGATCATCCTGGCCCGCTACGCGGTCGGCGCCGTTGAACTGGTGCCGGTCTAGGGGGATAAGGGATAGGGCGTTTGCACTGCCCCACCCCACAGAGTCTTCTCAAACCGGCCGCTGCACACCGTCAGATTGACGTGATGTGGGTTCGGGCTCAACCACAACCATGCAGGGTGGAACTAGGTTCGACCTCATGGAGTTCACCGCCTTGCACAAGGCCCTCGGGCTGCCGCCTGGTCCTCTGACAAGCGACATGCTCGACGAAGCCGTAGCGCAGGGCGTCCGTGAGACCGACGACCTGGACTGGAAAGCGAAGCTTCCTGACCCTGGGAGCCTGTCGGCCGGGGACTTCCCGAAAGACGTCGCCGCGATGGCGAACAGCGGCGGCGGAATGATCGTCTACGGGGTCAAGGAGTCCGGGAAGGCAGCGTCCGAACGGGTCGACCTGACGGACTTCGGTGAGCGCCGCGAGAGCGGACTCCGAGCCGTGGCCGTGTCCGCGATCAGCCCGCCCGTCTTCGGGCTCCGGATCTACGAGCTCGGTGAGGAGCCACACCGTGCAGTCGCTGTGGTGATTCCGGCCACCGAGGGCGGCCCACACCTGGTCTACAGGAACGACCTCTTCGGGGCACCGATCCGCAACGATGCGGACACAGCCTGGATGAAAGAGCGACAGATCGAGGCCGTGTACCGGGCTCGGTTCGAGGCTCGCCGTGCTGCAGCTGACGACCTCCAGGGGCTCTATCAAGAGACCAAAGCCATTGTCGCCCCCGACCTCGAAGGCAGGGCGTGGTTTGTTGGTGTGGCTCGACCACGAACCATGGCGACGCGACCAACCCGCCGCACCCGTCAGCAGGCGACCGACACGCTCATGATGGCTCGCCATCTCGCCCCCGCGGATCGCAGCCAACGGACGGGGGGGCCTTCACCCGTTGAGTGGCCTCGACGTCTACAACCCGCGCCCCGGGCTACGGCGCTGGGACATCGAGATGGAGGACAAGTCCGGGCCGCAAACTGGTATGAGACGCACGCGAGCATCCACGACAACGGCGTGGTCACGTTCGCTGCTGCTGTTGGGGGTCATCGCGACGAGGCGGGCGGCTGGGCCGAGCGATGGAGCGTGAACACGCTCACCTTGGAGTGCGTGGTGGCAGACCTCCTCGCGCTCGTCCGTGAACATGGCCAGGCGGTCGGGGCCGGCGAGTACGACGTTCGGATCCGAGTTGAGCACGAAGACGACCGGCACAGCCCCTTGACCTTCGATATGCCGACTCTTGGTGGCGGAGCATCGTGGTCGACCCCGGTCTCGAGGTATGCCCCCGTCACGGCGCTGATCCATGCCGACGCGGAGGCCAACGAGTTTCAGCGCGTGGCATTCGAATTCGTGACCGACGCCGTGAACCAGGCAGGATCTCGGACCCCGCGGCTGGTCGCTGAACCCGTAGCCGACCAGGGTTGAGTTCGCCACCATGACCCAACGGTTTGACCTCAACGGCGAGACCACGGAAAGTACCTTTATCCTGCTCAACGGCACCCAGCCCGCCACCAATGAGGCTCGCCGCTGCCTCAGAATGGCACCTGGGTTCGGAGAAGTCCCTCAGCGGGTGCGCGTCCGCTGAGCGCACGGCAGAACTCGAGGGCATCCATGGTGATGTGTTCGCCGTTGCCGTGCTTCCAGTGTCCGCCAGCGGGTCCGGTCAGTTCGAGGTTGTAGGTTGCGGAGTGACGCCCGGCCCATTCGGCCACAACGTCGTCGATGATGATGCCCTCGTGCTCGGCGCTCGCCGTCATCGGGGTTCCGGTGGCGCGTGCGATGTCAACGCGGTGCAGGAACGGATCGCGGGTCAAGATGACGTCGATGAGGTATCCCATGGTCCGCCATTCGTCCTGGTCCTGCATGGTCTGTTTTCTCATCAAGTCGGGCGCACGTCGTCGAGCCTTCACCGCCTTGGGTCCGAGTCGGCGTACCTGCCCGATCAGTTCGTCAGTGGTCAGGGTGGCGTTCTTCTCGACCTGCAGGGCTGTCAGGGCGTCGATCATCACCATGCCCGTGCGCTTGGCAGTTCGCTTGGCCGCGAACTGCTGGCGGATCATCTCGGGAATGCTCGCGATCATCTGAACCATGCCCAGCATGTGCCCGGCCATCGCGCGCACGTCCCAGTCGGTGCAGTCGGTGGGCGCACCCCAGTCTTCGGGGCGTAGCTGTTCGAGCATGAGGGCAACTCGTTCGTACTCGGTCGCGGCCAGGCGCACGGCCGTGTCTGGGTCAAGCTGTGGCAGGCGCGGGCGCCGCTTGGTGGGGTGCTGCTCGGTCTGTGTGGTCACAGCGAGTCGCCTTCCTGTGTGGGTGTATGTGGGACTTCTGTCTCGATACCGAGGTCGTGTAGGTACATGTCGATGGCGCGGTCGAGCAGCCGGGCCCAGCGGTCGCCACCCGGGTCGTTGGCGAGTTGGGCGTCGGCCAGACCGCCGACAAGGGCGAGGTACAGGTCGATATCCACCTGGGCGGTGATGGCGTGCGTGGCCAGCAGGTCACGGAGGACCTCGAGCGTCAGCACTGCCGGGGCGTAGGCCTCGGTGCTGGGCACGAAGCCGGGGATGGTGCGCTGGTTCATCAGCTGGAAACGGGGCAGGTCGCTGACGGAGAAGTCGAAGAAGGCACGCGAGAACAATCGCAATGCGCCGCAGGCATCTGGGGGAACGCGAGCCCGCGCAGCCTTCATAACGTCACGACACTCGGTCCACGCCTGGGCGAACATCGCGTCGTAGATGGCGTTCTTGGAGTCAAAGTGGGAATAGAGCGAAGGGGCCTTCATGCCGACCCGCTGGGCGACGTCACGCAGGGTGAGCTGCGACAGCCCCCGCTCGCGCGACACGTCCCAGGCGGCGTCGACGATCTCCTGCCGGGTGGTCGAACGCCGTTCGGCGATCCTATCGCGCTTTGGTGTCCCTAACATGGTTAGGAGTATGAACCTTCAGACGCCCTCTGTCCACGGTAGAAACGGGAGCCGCTAGACGCGCCGTGACATTCGCCAGGACGGTGGGGCCCAACCTTCCCTCGCTGTGCGTGCCTTCAGCGGGGCAGCCGTTCGGCAGTTCAGCGGGCCGACACGCGACGGAGCGTCCCACCGTCATCGCGGCATGACCGGATGGCCTAGGCCCGAAAGGCGATGGAACAGTGAGCACATCCGCCCCACCTACCCGCATGCTCAATGAGATCGCCTGAGCTCACGCTTCACGCTGGCAAGGATCAAGGCATGTCGGTCGCGTTCACCGCCCGCCGGCGAGAAGGTGGAAAACCGGCTCCCGATCGCGCAGGGTGTGGTGCTCAGGTGTCAACCCGGCGGACTCCAGAGCAGCAAGGACATCGGTCACCGGGCGCAGCGTGAAGCCGTGCTTCGTGAACGGCTGCCGCGACATCCAGTCCGGATCGGCGATGCCGACCACGCCGCGGCCTCCAGGGGCGAGCACGCGCGCCATCTCGCGGAGGGCGGCCGCCAGGTCATCGACGAAGTAGATCGTGTTGACACTGATCCAGCCGTCCAGCGCGCGGGTGGGAAACGGCAGGGAGTCCATCGACGCCTCGTGCAGCTCGAGCCGGCCCGCGGCAACGTCAGCCCGTCGTATCTTGCCGGCGCGCACGAGCATGTCGGCCGCAGGCTCCACGCCGTGCACGTGCCCGCCGTCCCTGGTCGCATCCAGCAAGAGCCCGAGCCCGAACCCGCCGCCGAACCCGATGTCAGCCACCGTCTCGCTGCCGCTCAGGTCAAGGCTCTCCACCGCAGCGGTGATCGGCACGGCGTTGCCCTTGTTGAGCATCCTCGCGACGAGGACGCCCAGCGGTCCCGATGGGCCACCAAGCTGGCGGCTGAGAGTGCGGAGCACGATGTCGGGCACGGGCACACGGGGCACGAAGTCACTATGGCAGCCCGGTGGCCCGGTCATCGGCACGACGGACTGATCGCGGCAGATCCGGGCGAGCGTATCCGCCCTCCATGCGGCATGAGCGGGCTCCGTTGGGCAACCTCGTAGTTGGTGCGGGTGACTTCAGTGCAGGAGCTCGATTTGCCCCTCGAACCACGCGTCATTGGCTGTGGGTACGAATCCGAGTCCTCGATACAGCGTCTCCGCGTCCTCTGCGCCGAACCCGATCTTTGCTCGGCGTGCCCCTCGTTGGGCGAGTTGATCAAGACCGACTGTCAGCATTGCGCGTGCCAAGCCCCGCCGCGCGAACTCGTCTTCCACTCGAACCGGCTCTACGAGACCGACCTTGGTAATGGGGTCATCCCAAAATAGTGCGTACCCGGCCGGTCGCCCATCGTCGGTCATCACCACGAGGTCTAGG
>JBOHDW010000129.1:0-5988 GCA_050700795.1 Nocardioidaceae bacterium
GACCAGGAGCAGCAGCTCGATCGCCCGGCGCGGGTCGAGCTCGGCGGCCAGCTCCGCCCAGGTCCCGTCGCCGAGGTCGCGAGTCTCCAGCAGCTCGTCCACCGCACGCAGCAGCACGGCCTCGTGGTGGCTCCAGCCGTCTGCGACACCGTGCTCGCGGACCCGGTCGAGATCGTCGGCGGTGACGCCGACCCGGCGTCCCAGCCGGGCGTGGTGCTCGAACTCGTACACCGAGCCGCGCCGGTGTGCCACCCGGAGGATCACCAGCTCGGTCTCCCGGCGCGGCAGCTTCCCGCCGGGCATCAGCCGCCCGGCGAAGTGCAGCCATCCCCAGAACAGCCCACGGGTGCGCCCCAGCGTGGTGAACACGTGCGGCGGGTTGGTGCCGGTCACCCGTCCGGCGACCCGGGCGAACGCCCAGACCAGCAGCCCGGTGTCGTCCAGGTCTCCCGGAGCGATCCGCGGGCTGCTCACGGCTGCTGCCTCCGGGCGCGGTTGACCTCGGGCAGGGCACGGTCGGCGAAGCGCTGGAAGGCGGTCATCGCCAGCCGGTAGCCGGGCGGGAACCAGCGCTGCAGCAGGTGCAGCGCCCGGATGTCGCCGGAGGTGTAGACCCAGTACCGGTTGCGTCGTACGCCGGCCGCGATCGCCGCGGCCGCCTTCTCCGGGCTCACCCCGTGGGTGCGGAACCGGGCCTGGGCGCGCCGGAAGCGCCTGCCCTCCTTGTCCACCCCGGCGATGTCCACCGTCTGCGTCAGCGGCGTCGCCACGGCGCCCGGGCAGACCAGGCTCACCCCGATGCCGTGCCGTGCCAGGTCGAACCGGAGCACCTCCGAGACACCGCGCACCCCGAACTTGCTGGCGCTGTAGCCGGCGTGCCAGGGCATCCCGATGATGCCCGCGGCCGAGGAGACGTTGACCAGCTGCCCGCCCCGGCCGGCGTCCACCATCGGGGGTACCAGCTCCTCGATGACATGGATAGGCCCCATCAGATTGACCTCGACCAGCCGTCGCCAGGTCTGGTGGGGGAGCGCGGACACGGTGCCCCAGGCGGCGATGCCGGCGACGTTCATCACCACGTCCATCGCGCCGTAGCCGGCGGTGAGCCGCCCGGCCAGCCCGCGGACGGCCTCGTGGTCGGTGACGTCGGCGGCCTCGACCAGGCCCACGCGACCACCCGCACGGCGGATGCGGTCGGCCACCTCCTCGAGCAGCTCACGGTTGCGGTCTGTCAGGTGCACCCGGGCCCCCTGGCTCGCGACCAGCTCGGCCGTGGCCCGGCCGATGCCGCTGGCGGCCCCCGTCAGGAAGACCTCGCGTCCGTCGAAGGACGGGACCGGTGGTGTGCGCACGCGGTCGACCCTATTGCGTGTCACCGCTGGACGACGGACCGTCCCGGGGACGAAGATTCGACCATGCGCAGCACGATGCAGGACGCCCAGCTGACCATCGGATCGCTCATGCGGCACGGCACCACCGTGCACCGCGACTCCGAGGTGGTGACCGCCACGCCCGACGGCATGCGCCGCACGTCGTACGGCGACCTGGGCAGTCGGGTGGCGCGACTCGCCAACGGCCTGCGCTCGCTGGGCATCGACGGCGACCAGCGGGTGGCCACCTTCCAGTGGAACAACACCGAGCATCTCGAGGCCTACCTGGGGATCCCGTCCATGGGGGCCGTGATGCACACCCTCAACATCCGGCTGTTCCCCGAGCAGCTGGTCTACACCGCGAACCATGCCGAGGACCGGGTGGTGATCGTGGACGACTCGCTGGTGCCGATGCTGGCCCGGCATCTCGGCAGGTTCGAGACCACCACGCACGTGCTCGTGGCCGGCCCCGATGCCGCCGCGGCGGACCTCGAGACCCTGCGTGGCTCCGGCAAGGAGGTCCTGCTCTACGAGGACCTGCTCGCGGACCAGCCCGAGACGTTCGACTGGCCCGACGTGGACGAACGCGACGCCGCCGCAATGTGCTACACCAGCGGCACCACGGGCAACCCGAAGGGTGTGGTCTACAGCCACCGGTCTGCCTGGCTGCACTCACTGGCTGCGTGCTCGGGCGCCGTGTCCGGGCTCAGCTACCACGACCGGATCCTGCCGATCGTGCCGATGTTCCACGCGAACGCGTGGGGCCTGGCGTACGCCGGCCTGATGAGCGGCGCCTCGCTGTGCATGCCGGACCGGTGGCTGCAGGCCGAGCCGCTGGTGCGGTTCATGGAGGACTCGCAACCCACCATGTCAGGGGCGGTGCCCTCGATCTGGATCGACGTCGTCAACTACCTCGACAACCACCCCGAGCACTCCGCCGGCGCGCTGAGGCTGATCCTGTGCGGTGGCTCGGCGGTCCCGGTCAGCCTGCAGAAGGCGCTCGGAGAGCGGTACGGCATCGAGGTCAGGCAGGCCTGGGGCATGACCGAGACGTCCCCCGTCGCGACCGCGGCCGGGGTGCCGCTGGGCGTGGAGGGCGAGGACAAGTGGGCGTACCTGGGGGGCCAGGGCCGCCTGCTCTGCGGGGTGGAGGCTCGCCTCGTGGACGACTCGCTCGCGGTGCTGCCCAGCGACGGCGAGGCCGTCGGCGAGATCGAGGTGCGGGGGCCCTGGGTGACGGCGGCCTACTACAACCCCGACGACCCTGAGGCCGCGGAGAAGTTCCACGACGGCTGGTTGCGCACCGGCGACGTGGGCATGCTGGACCCGCTGGGCTATATCACGCTGACCGACCGGGCCAAGGACGTGATCAAGTCCGGCGGGGAGTGGATCTCCTCGGTGGACCTCGAGAACGCCCTGATGGGGCATCCGGCGGTTCTCGAGGCCGCCGTGGTCGGCATCCCCGACGAGAAGTGGCAGGAGCGGCCGCTGGCCTCCGTGGTGCTCCGGGAAGGGGCCACGGCTACGCCGGCCGAGCTGCGTGAGCATCTCGCGAAGAGCGTCGCGAAGTGGCAGCTGCCGGACGCGTGGGCGTTCATCGAGGCGGTGCCGCGCACCTCGGTCGGCAAGTTCGACAAGAAGGTGATCCGCAAGTGGTACGCCGACGGCGAACTCGACGTCCGGTGACGTGAGTTGGCCCTCCCGTCGCGTTCAGTCGGGCCGCCGGTCGCATCCTGGGCCGGAGAATTCACCTGAGGGCCAACTCAACGAGGGCCGGGGACGTCCTCGAGATCGGTTTCGTCCAGCTCGAAGCGGTGCAGCAGCGCGGCCTCGCGCTCGGTGTCCACCTCGCGGGGCAGCGAGCACTCCGCCTGCTGCGCGCGATCGTGCTCGCCGCGCGCACGCAGCGCCTCGGTCACCTCGGACTTGTCGACGTGCATCCAATCCTCCCGGGTCTTGCGCGGCAAGTACCCCGGTTGCCGCCCGCCATGCCCGCGGTCTAGAGCAGCGGGCGCAGCGGCGCGAGGACGAGCTCGGTGAACCTCTTGTGCACGCCGCGGGACGCCCACTGTTCTGCGGTCAGCTCGACGCAGTTGGACAGGTCGGTCTCGAAGATGCGCTGCATGGTCTCGGCCATCGCCGGGTCGATGATCTCCAGGTTGATCTCGTAGTTGCCGGTCATCGAGAGCCGGTCCATGTTCGCGGTGCCGACCGTGGTCCACCGCCCGTCGATCGTGGAGGTCTTCGCGTGCACCATCGCCCCCTGGAACCGGAAGATCCGCACCCCCGCGGCGAGCAGCTCACCGTAGTAGCCGCGCGAGAGCCAGTCGGCGACCACGTGGTTGGAGACCGCAGGCACCAGCAGCCGCACGTCCACGCCGCGCTGCGCCGCCTGGGTCAGGGCGTCGACGAAGTCGGAGTCGGGGATGAAGTAGGCGTGCGTCATCCAGACGTGGTGCGAGGCCCGGTTGACCGCCTCGATGTACATCGCCCGGATCGGGAACATCCACAGCCGGGGCACGTTGCGGTGCACCCGGATCCGCGGCTCCCAGTCGGCGGCCGTCTCCAGCAGCAGCGGACGGTTCCCGTGCCGCGGCCGCCGGTTCAGGTTCCAAAAGTCCGCGAAGGCGCGCTTAAGGTCCCACACCCCGGGGCCGGTCACCCGCACGTGCGTGTCACGCCACTCGGTGGCGTAGGCCGATCCCACGTTGTAGCCGCCGACGAAACCGACCTCGTCGTCGACGACCAGGATCTTGCGGTGGTCCCGGCCGTAGCGACGCAGGTCGAAGAACCGCCAGCCTGCGTTGTAGAGCGGGTACTCCAGCACCCGTAGCCGCGGCCCGAAGCGCTTGAACAGCGGCGAGACGACCAGGTTCGCGAACCCGTCGTAGACGGCGTACACCTCGACACCGCGCAGCGCCGCCTCCGAGAGGGCGCGCTTGAACCGCTGTCCGGTCTCGTCGCCCTTCCAGATGTAGGACTCGAACAGGACCTGCTGCTTGGCCTGCCCGATCGCGGCCAGCATGTCGTCGTACAGATCCTGCCCGAAGGTGTACGTCGTGACCGTGCCCGAGCCGATGCTCACCTGGGCCGGAGCCGTCGTCGGGAACGGCGAGGGCTTCTTGCCGCGCCGCCGGTAGGAGTCCACCAAGGTGAGCACGACCCCGAGCAGGACCTGTAGACCGAGGACACCCAGCAGGCCACGCTTGACGGCGACCGCCAGCGGACTCCTCATGCGCGACCACGGTTCTCCCCGTCGAGTGCTCACAAGGAGAACCTACCCAGCCCCGTGATCCCGCCGCCCGCCCGCAGCGTCGGGAAGTCAGCTCATGAAGGCATCATCTCCGGGCAGGTCGGCATGGGTCTCGACCATCTCGATCGCCTTGCCCCCGGCGAAGGTGAAGAAGATCGACCCCCTGGACACGCGCTTCACGCCGTTGCGCGCGGCCGTGGTCTGGTGCAGCGAGGTCGCATGCCCCTGGCCGTCGCCGAAGACGTCGATCAGGTGGGCGTGGAACTGCCCGCCCGTGAGCTCGCCGAGCTTGGCGTAGTAGCCGAGCACGTTGTCCAGGCCCTTGTAGGTCCCGGCCAGGGGGCTGCTCCCGGCAACGTGCTGGATCACGTTCGCGTCCATGACCGCGTGCAGCGTCTCCACGTCGCCGGTGTTGAACGCGGCGTACCCCGTGCGGACAAGCTTCATCGCAGCATCGTCGGGTTCTGCGATGCCGCTCGGCCGGCCGACGGCGTACCGCGTCGCGTCGGAGGAGAAGTCCAGCATCTCGCACGGCACGTCGCTGGTGACCCAGCCGTCGTGACCGGGCGGGATGTCGACGACGTCACCCGCGGACAGGTCCTGCTCGGTGCCGTCGTCGAGGCGAACCCGCATCGAGCCGGACATGATGTAGCCGAGATGGCGCGCCTGGCAGCTCGCCGTCCCCGCCATCGGGGCCACATCCTTCGACCAGCGCCAGCCGGGCTCGAACGTGCCCCGAAGGACAGCAGCAGCCCCCGCATCGGCGAGCACGGCATGCCCGTGCGCAGCGAACGAGCGCCCCTCGCCATCCTGGTCCAGGTTGCTGATCATGATCTCAGCCATGGACTACCTCCAACCGGTCGGTAACGGCCGCCGGTTGCGGCCGTTGCGGGAAAACTGGCACTGCTACCGGCTGCTGGCAAGACGTCCAAAGCGGGCAGCAGTGCCCAACAGCACCCGAGTCGGTCGCCCATCTTTCGCTGTCGGTGGGGCCGATTACGCTGGCGAGCATGAGACCTGTCACCGATCTCCAGCGCAAGGTCGCGCCGTTCAAGGTCGTCTCGGACTTCCAGCCCTCCGGCGACCAGCCGACCGCGATCGATGACATCGAGAAGCGGATCACCGGCGGCGAGAAGGACGTCGTGCTGCTCGGGGCCACCGGAACCGGCAAGACCGCGACGATCGCCTGGGCGGTCGAGCGGCTGCAACGGCCGACCCTGGTGATGCAGCCGAACAAGACGCTTGCCGCGCAGTTCGCCAACGAGCTGAAGCAGCTGCTGCCGAACAACGCGGTCGAGTACTTCGTGAGCTATTACGACTACTACCAGCCTGAGGCGTACATCCCGCAGACAGACACCTACATCG